>NZ_JBFRPB010000067.1:0-32117 GCF_041471785.1 Vibrio sp. 10N.261.51.C6
ACTTCAGGTCGCACGGACAATAACAAGTTAGGAGCACTCATAAACTGCAGTCTCATTCGAAGCGATTAAAAAAGCACTTCTAAACGAGATGTTAGAAGTGCTAATTATTGAGTAAATTTAATAAACTTCTTATACCCAGACTTGATCAAATACTCGGTACATGTTGCCACCTAAGAACTTGCTGCAGTCTTCTTCTGAGTATCCATTTTCAAGCATGGTATCAATTAGAGCTGCAACAATTTGATATGGTGCTGGGGTAGGAAACCCTTTTGCTCCTACAGCGGCACTATAGCCACCATCAGGGAATACGTTCTGCCCCATTGGTGTTTGAATAATAGACGCTGTAAAATTGATGTTCGGGATATAGTCTGAACCGAAGCCAACGTGGTCTATACCGACTAAGTTGACCATATAATCAATATGTCGAAATAATTGTTCAGTCGTCAATATATCTGGGTTAGATGTATCCATAAAGGCAGCCACCATATTTATTGAGCAAACCCCACCGGTTGCCGCAACACCTTTAATCACAGCGTCAGAAAGGCTTCTCTGATAATCGGCAATGGCTTTCGCACCTGAATGCGAAGAAATGACAGGTTGGCTACTGCGTTCAATCGCATCTAAGGAGGTTCGTTCGCCAGTATGGCTTACATCAACAGGCATACCGTATCGGTTATAAGCGTCGACAAGTTTTTTTCCATATTCAGTTAGACCACGGTTCTCAATTTCGAAGCAGCCATCACCCACATCATTACGTTGATTATATGCCAATAAACAGTAACCATAGCCCATCTCACGCCATAGTCCTACGCGATCAACATCACCACCAAATATTTGAGTACCTTGGTGAGTGAAGTAAATACCCAATTTGTTTTGTTTTACCGCTTCATCAATATCTTTGGTAGTGCGGATCGTCATATAGTCGTCTGGGCGTTCTTTCATTTTGCTTAGGTAGAACTGAGCGCCTTTCATAATGCCTTCAACCGAGGCATCTAACGAGTCTGCGGAAGGACATGCTGCTAGTACCTTGAATCCAGCGGCTTTGCACTTGTCCATTTCATCATGGAATTCTGGTGCTTCAGGTGAAGACCATTGAGAGGGCCAAAGACCGGAAAAAAGGCTGTCAATAGCCATAGAATCTCGAACAATTTTTTTTGCACGTTCAGATGCAGGATATTTGTGTGTTCGTTGAGGGATTTTTGAATAATCTTTTATTTCAAATTCTGGTAATTTTGGTGCACCTGACTTTGTCGCTTTATCATTACTTGGTTCGATTTCAGATTTGTTGTCCATATTTGAAATTTTCCTTAACAGTGTTAGCTTCTATAAAATATAAATATGTTGGAAGTTTGGAAGTTTGGAAGTTTGGAAGTAAAGATAGGTACGGATTTATATCAAACGGAGTGTTAAGCCCTTTGTACGCACCTTTTTATGCACCTTTTTATAAATAAACTACGCCCAATGACATGATAAAAACGTGATTTATGTCGAATATTTTTGGCAAATCTATCTAAATGTTACCTCAATTAGAAAATTCATTTAAAAGTATTATATGTGACACTTTAAGAAATTATCGAAGAGGTGAGATAAAAAAGCGATACCTGAGTATCGCTTTCTATAGTCTGATTTATCATTGATTAGGTGAATTAACGTCGAATGGCTTCGCCTGCTTTAACGTCTGTATCTAGTTGTGTGTTGTTGACAACGATTTTGCCGTTAACCAATAACCAATGTACGCCTACGGCTGGGTGGTTAGGATCTTGGTAGGTGCCCACATCAGCGATAGTTTCTGGGTCGAATACCACGATATCTGCGTCCATATTAGTTTGGATTCGTCCTTTATTTTTCATTTGAGGGACAAAATCTTCTATTAATTGAGCTGGCATCAGTGTCATTTTACGTAGTGCTTCCGTCATCGTTAACAAGCCGCGCTCACGAACATAGACTCTGAGTACTTTAGCAAAGGTGCCATTTGATCTAGGATGAGAGAATAGATCTTTTGGTAATGGCCACTCGTCACCTGCATAATTTTCAATGTGGCCGTCTTCGTCCATATGCATCCAGAACATTTCGTCAGATTCAATCAACACATTAGGATTTAGAATCGAAGCGTCTAATAGAGCAAGATCTTTAGGGTTTTGCTCGTCTAGGAAGTGCCAGACAATAAAGGTACCAGGTTTATTTTCTTGGTAGTCTTTCAACTGTTCTTCTGTCATACGTTCTTTACCTAGCTGAAAGTTTTCAGCGGTTGAACCCATACGTTCCCGCCAGCCTTCACCAGAAAACATGGCTGCGCCAACGACAGTACTTGCTGCGCCCCAAGGGTAAGCGCCCACAGTAACATTGATTCCTTGTTCTTGAGCCTTATTGACCATAGGTAAGATGGTTTCGATATCTTTTAATGAAGTACTGTTAATATGACAAAAGTGCATATGAGCGCCAGTGATAGCGGCATTGCCCACTAATTCTTTAACGGCTTCAAACGAGCTTTGTGGCTCGGCATTGCTGGCATAGCGAACGTGAGTATAGGTTGCTACGTCTCTTTCTGCGGCTAATTCAGCCAATGCATAATATTCTTTTTGACCATGGCCCGGTGCATAGCCAGCGTTAATCCCGATACCTAGGCCACCTTCATCAAGGCCTTGCTCAATCAGCTTGATGATTTTACTTTCTTGCTCAGGTGTTGCTATATCCATCTTCCAATCATTACGTGATTGAGCTTTTTGGAAATAGCCAACGGTCGCTTCGGGTTCCGTCTCACTAAATGTAGCAATACGAGCGTAAGTCCAACCAGCTGCTGCACCATAGTTTAATGGTAAGCCTTTTTCAGCTTGTCCTGCATACCAGTCACTGATAGGTAGAACACCAGATTCGAGTTCCAGCATAGTGGTAACGCCTTGCATCGCCTGCATTCTGTAGTCACCAATGTTTTGACCATGAGCGTGGACGTCGATGAATCCAGGGGCAACAACTTTACCTGTAGCGTCAATAGTTTTATCCCCAGAAATACTATCGGTCGTTATTGCTGTGATCTTATTATCTTTGATCCCGACATTAGCAACAGAATCGAAATTTGTTTCAGGGTCGATAACTCTGCCGTTCAAAATTACAACATCATAATTAGCGGCGATAACAAGTGGTGACATAAGGCCAAAGCCGACGATCGTAGCCTTTTTAATGAATGATTCTAGTGGTTTCATAATTTTATCCCGTGTGTGTGAGATGAACTATAAGTGTTACGTGTCAAAAATCTTAGACCAATAATTTCACGCTATCTACCTGATCCTCATCTTTGCTCATTCTTCTCAATGATAAGACAAATCTAACGTGACAAGAGAAAGTGACTCAAAAACAATCACTTTTACGCTCATCTCACCCACAACTATTGACTTTGCCGCTCCAGAGCTGCCCTTCTCTATAAAGGCAACTTTGACAAAATAATCCTTCATAGCTAAACGTTTATGTACCAACGTTTTCGTCAGGGAAAAAAAATGCCAAACCTTAAATTACGAAGTTTAAGCGCGATATTCTTCTTTGCTGTCACTCTTCCCATCGTAGTGTTAGCCGACGAGGGGCAAGATGTAGAGGAGGTAGCTAAAGAGCTAGCCAACCCAAACACAACGCTTGGCTCGATGTCCTTTAACTTGGATTGGACGAACTATCAAGGCGACTTAAATTCAGCGAACAGTCAGAACGGGTATCGCTTGAGCTTTCAACCTGTTCTCCCTGTGCCAATTGCAGAGCGAACCAACTTATTTATCAGACCAAATATACCTTTAATATTTGACCAACCCTATTACAAGGGCGATAGATTTGAAAATTCAGATGCAGGTCTCGGTGATATCGGCTTTGATGTGGCCGTTGGTCATACCTTTGAGAGCGGCATGATTGTCGTGGGGGGGATAGTGGGTACACTGCCCACCGCAACAAGCGATGAACTGGGTAACGATCAATTCTTACTCGGTCCAGAGTTTGCCTTAGCCTACGTACAAAGCTGGGGGGTTATCGGGGCGTTAATTACCCATCAATGGAACGCTGGCGGAAGCAATGACGCCGACGCGAGTATTACTGGTGGACAGTACTTCTATACCGCGAATCTAGACGATGGATGGCAAATTCAAGCGCAACCAACTTGGAGCTATAATCACGAAGCGAGCAGTGGAAATAAATTGTCATTCCCTATTGGTATTGGGTTCGCTAAGACGACTCTCATTGGTGGCAAACCCATCAAGTTTGGTCTTCAATACTGGAACTACATTGAAAGCCCTGACGCGTTTGGGATAGAGCATCAACTTCGACTGGTCATCACACCTGTTGTTGCTCTTCCTTGGTGATAACAGGTCGCAGGATAAAATTAGACATAAAAAAACCGCAGCGAACTGCTGCGGTCTTAAATTTGGCGGTGAGTGAGGAATCCGAATTATTTATTTAAGATGCTGATATATATCCATAAAAAAACTCGCAAAGAGAGCGGTAATACTTATGGTAATACTTTTAACCAAGTGTCAAATTCATAAGTTACTGCATAAATTTTTAGGCTAAGGCAACTATACTTTATCCTAACGTACTTAACCTGCTTACAACCGCCAGCTAGTAATTCAGTCTATTTCAACATAAATAGCTTCTTCAACGGCATCAGTTAGGTATTTCCAACGGTGCTGCAATAGCCATGCAGGCTAAGCCCCCCGATACACGGTTACTCACTTTAATCCCTTTCCGCACAGAATCTCTGAGCCTTAAGAAGGTTCTGGGCATTTCTGAGTTACGAAATGGTGCGTGAGAAGTTTCTGGACATAAATGAGTTTCGAAGAACCAAGTATTAGCAAATCACGAATTAGCATAAGTATGGAAAGTCACTAAGCTCACTGTCCAGTATTGTTTTTACACAAATCTGACATTGATGAATGCCATAAGCTATCGATATAAACATCAATATATTGTATTATTATATCCGTATTTATACTTATTAGGATTTTCTATGTTGATTCACGAATTTTCGAATAAGGACGTTACCGCTGAGCATGTAATTTTAGCTCAAGCAATACTAGCAGGGACTGCTCAAGGTGATAAAAGTAAAGCACAGCGCTTTATGATTTTTGTAAATGAGATTCCAGATGCGCCGACTGTGCAAAACCTGATTCCACGCTTTAGTCAATTTATGAAGCTCTTTAAAGCCAGCTGACATTCAAAATACGTTACACAGGGATGTGTAATTAAGATCACCAACTCCCCCCTAACCACTACCTACTTTTAAACTCTATCTGACCCTATGCTCGCTCTATATCTAGCCATTGTTGTCGGAGGACAATAGAGTTTGATCGATTTTAAAAACGTTTCTGGACAGAAATGAGTTTCAAGAAATCAAATATTAGCAAGTAATGAATAACGATAGGTATGGAAAATCGTTTAATTTAGTATCCAGTCGTGTTGGGAAGAACAACATGTACTATAGTATCAACTATGACTATTTAGTGGTGGAACTTCACCAAATTGAGTAATGTAAGATGTAAGAAACTTTTCTTCTAAACTCCTTGGTTCATTAGAAATGAAGAAAGAGATGATTAGATCTTCCTTTGGGTAAACCACATTCCAAGCTTTATTACTATTGTACCGCACAGCACAATCATGCTTTTTTTGTTTGTATTTCCCATCAAATGCCCTTGCTAAATCGCCTGTTCGATGAGTAAATTCTTTGGCCATACCAATATAAAGAATCCCTGTTGAATCATTGCCTAAACATCTAGGAATTACGGAGGGTGTTGAACCGTTTTGCTTAAAGCTACGTAAAATATATACTCCGCCATTGTTATTAAAGTACTTTTCGTCTACTAGGTTGTAAAACTGTTCACTCGGCAATGTGAGTGTTGACAATCTTTCTTTGAAATTTTCATTATCAAAATTTATCATAGTTATTCCTCTAGTACGTGTAACACTAACGGCAGGCGAAAATAGCGTGGCTTTGTAACAAAAAGCGTGACAGTTTTGACTTTATGGTTGCCTATGCTTGTTAAATATTTCGCATGCCATAGTGAGACTATCTATGCAGTTAGGGGATAATCTGAGCATTATTTACAGGGGTATCATCACAGTCATTTTCCAGCATTAGATTCTTGCGCATCTACGTAAGCGACCTGTGGGTTCATGAAGCGTATACACTCAAATTAGTAATATTAAGCCTTACAAAATATCAACAAATGCTAGTTGTTTATTTCTTCAAAAAACAACTACGTAGAACTCAAAATCATCCGTCATATCAAATGAAAACATGACAGTCGAAAAAACGTCATCTTCTAGGATTTTAGGCATGAAAGTGTCTGCCCAATCACTAAAATCATCCAACGTATCTAATGGCATTTTATATGAAACAACCCCTTCATATGCAGATGTTGATATAAATGACAGAAGACTAACCACTGAATAAAATACTTTGTAGTCCTTTCCTGCGCTTAAAGTACAGCGCACATCTTCAACATCTACTCCTAACCATTCATCGCACATAAAAAAGTTTATGATTTTTTGTTGGATTAACACAGGAAGTGTTTTGAAAATGGCCACGCCTGATAACGTTGATTCAATTTCTTCTTCCATAATTCCATCGGGTTATAAGCATACAATTACGTGATTATTACTCAAATCTCATACAAAATGTGTGATCTTGTTCATACTAGGCTGTGTAGCGTCAGGCAATCATTCAATTTGCATAAATCCTATTAGAAATATTTAGGGTAGTACTCAATAACTACGAAGTACATCATCTCGTCCAAAACTCACTTTGGGGCATTTTCGTGTTACATGCCCCGTCAGCGCACTTCTGAACAATTCTGTGTCAGTGACTTTGCTAAATTAGCATTCAAGAATTACCCTAGATATTGCGAGCCTCCACTGCAGTGGCGGAGCGACAACTCAGCTGAGAAAGGAGTGGAGAATCTTACATGCTCTTGCAGGGGCGGTCGAAATTAGGTTTATCCACCGAAAAGCAAAAATAACATCCTGATCTGCTCACGTTATGATTGCGTAGTTTCATGGTTACCAAATGAAACAACATTTACATAAAGTGAAAGACCACGCTATTTGTCGTTTCTCCAGATTTGATAACCACTTTCTCGGGTCGCTTTCCCCAGCAAGTGTGCTGCTACCGGAGCGGTAATGAAGATAAACAACATTGTGCCAATCACTCGTGAAATCACCGTGATTTCTGGCATGGCCACCGCCACCGCTAATAACAATGATGCTAAGCCCACCGTACCCGCTTTAGTCGCGGCGTGCATTCGTGTGTAGAGATCGGGCATTCGTAAGATCCCAAGACTTGCGATGAGCGTAAATAAGGTTCCAAGACAAAGTAAAATCCCAACGATAGTGTCCATTACACCTCTCCTTTTCTTTTAAAGATAAGCCTGGCAAACGCGATGGTTCCTAGGAAGGCCACTAGACCGAGTGTAATAGCAATATCCAACAAGGGTTGCTGCCCGCTATCTAGGGTATAAACAGCAATAAAGCCCACCGTCACGAATGAAATCAGATCAAGCGCGACCACTCTATCGGCAAAGGTTGGACCGAGCACCAAGCGAATGAATGCCATCAAGATACTGAGCAGTAGTCCGATATAAGCGAACGTGATGCTCATCTGTAACCAGCTACCGATTTCTAATCCATCAGTCACGCGTCACCTCCAAAATCCGTTTTTCTAAACCGTCTTTGATTTCTCGAATAACCTTTTCGTGATCGGGTGCAAACATCGCGTGCACAACCATGTGCTTCTTATCTGGTGTAACATCTAAACTCAAGCTTCCCGGAGTAAGAGAAACCATGTTTGCGAGTAAAGAGATCTCTAAATCTGACTCAACATCTAACGGGACATACACGATATCTGGATCACTCAAATGGGTTGGCGTGACCACATCCCAGACGACTCTGGCTACCGAGATCACCATCTCGTAACAGAAGAAAAGAAACAGGCCAACAAAAGCACGGAAGCGTCGGAAGTAACTGGTTTTCAACCCAAACGGTTGACTGAGTCGCAACGCCAAAAAGCCAACAACAAAGCCAAGAATAAAGTTCGTGCCTGTATAGTTGCCGTTTAGCAGCATCCAAGCCAGAGCGAGAAACAAATTCAAAAACAGATAAATCATTGGTTCCCTCCCGATGTATTCAATACCACGCGTTCAGCTATCTCGCTGTCAGTTATTGCACTCTCTCCAAGAACTGCTTTTACGTAAGCTTGAGGTTCAATCAACTGCTCTGCGGCGAGTTCTGCAAATTGGTAAAAAGGCTCAGCGGCCAAACCGATAATCAGACTTAACGTGGTCAACGTGGCTATTGGCACACAATACAATCCTTTTGTGTACTTGTTCATTGGCTGAGTTTTGAGTGTTTGCTGAGGCTTTTTCCAAAACACCTCGTTCCAGATCTTGGTCATCGAGAACACCGTTAACAGACCCACTAAGAGCGCGGCCCCTGCAAGCCAATACAACTCGGTTTGCAAACTAGATTTGATGACAAGGAACTTGCCCCAGAAACCCGACAGAGGTGGAAACCCCGCTAAAGAGAATGCAGGAATGAGAAACAAGAAAGCTAGCCAAGGCATGGCTTTGTAGACTCCGCCTAATTGCCCAAGTTTGCCCGAGCCATAGTTACGCTCGATAAAGCCGCCAATCAGGAACAAATTTGCTTTCACAATGATGTGGTGCACGATGTAGAAAATCGCACCCGCAATGGCGAGCGGCGTGTAGATCGCCAATCCCATGATCATATAACCGATCTGGCTGATGATATGGAAAGAGAGAATTTTTTTAATGTCGTATTGGCTCGCGGCCCCCAATACACCAGTTAACATCGTAAGCCCCGCCACCCACATCAGAGTTGGCTGCCAACCACTTTCTGATAGCGGAAAAATCAAAGTGAACACACGAATCAGCGCATACACTCCAACCTTGGTCAGCAACGCAGCAAACAGTGCGACAACGGCGCTTGGCAATGTATGGTAAGAAGCAGGTAGCCAAGCAAAAACGGGAAACAACGCCGCTTTTATCGCAAACGCGAATAGGAACAGTGCCGCGAGCAAAGTTTTGGTGTCAGACGGAATCAGTGCGGCTTTGGCGTGTAAATCCGCGAGGTTCAAAGTCCCTGTTGCACCGTAGAGTAAGCCAATCGCGAGCAAGAAGACCAAGGTCGATATTAGATTGAGCATCACGTACTTCACTGCTCCATCCACTTGTTGCTTTGATCCATCTAAGATCATCAAACCAAACGATGCTATCAACATCACCTCGAACCACACATAGAGGTTGAAAATATCTCCGGTAAGAAACGCACCATACACGCCGGCCAACAAGATATGCATCAGCGCATGAAATGTGCCGTAAGATGCCTTTTCTTGCAGATCGCCCATGGCGTAGAACACGCTCACTACACCAATAATGGCCGTCACCATCACCATGGCGACGGCAAGATAATCCGCCACAAAAACAATGCCAAATGGTGCCGCCCACTGACCAAACGCCACTGCTTGCGGACCGCCGTTGATGACATCGTGCGTCAACAATGCTGCAATCACCAAAGTCGCCAATGCGCTTGTGCCACTTATCGCATCCGCCAGCGCGTTGTTACGCTTCGCGCAGAAGATGGCGACAGCGGTAAGAAGCGAAATCACTGCGGGTAACGTCAACCAAATCGTCGTCATTCATCCTCCTCAGAACGTCGCATCGCATCAACATCGGCCGAGCCCGCTTCTGAATATGCACGGTAAAACAGCATCAACGCGAACACCAACAAGCCAAAACCAATCACAATGGCAGTCAGAATTAAAGCTTGAGGAAGCGGGTTTGCCGCACCTTCCGGCGGTAATTGTGAATTCGCATCAATCAAAGGCGGTAGTCCGGGCGTTAAACGTCCGGCAGTGAAAATCGCGATGTTCACGGCACTACTCAATAAGATCAAACCGAATAATAGACGCAAGATGTGTCGCTCAAGCATAAGATAGACACCAGCCGCGACAAACACACCGACCACGAGACTCCATAGTATTTCCATCAATCCAACTCCTCATTCACACGTAACAACATCCCCATCACGCCACCAATGATGGCGAGGTAAATACCGACGTCGAATATCAGCGGTGTGCCGAGCGGTAGAATATCTTTCCACCACAAACCGGTTAAGAACGGCAAATTGAAAGCAAAGCTCATCAGGCCAGCCACGAAGCTTAAGAAAATACCAAATAGAGCAATGCTAAATGGCGCGAAATACAAACGATCCCGAACGTACTTTGGCGACTCTGCAAACATCAGTAACGCAAAACCAATTACAGCAATCAGCGCACCGATGAAACCACCACCCGGCTCGTTATGTCCACGCAACAATAAGTAAAGTGAAAACACCAACATCAGCGCTGTAACGATGTGTGCAGTAGTGGCAAAAATAAGGGAATGGATACGATTACGTTTGTGATAGTGCGTTTTCAACAAACTCACGGCAGCGATACCAGCCATCACGACCACGATTACCTCACCCAACGTATCGAAGGCTCGAAAATCAACCAAAATCACGTTGACGATGTTGCGTCCATGTCCGCCGGGAACACTGTTTTCTGCGAAGAAATCAGCCAGAGTGGCATCTAAAGGTTGGGCGGTGATATTGATCAACAACGCCGTTACCGAGATACCAATCACACCAGCTATCGCCGCGTGCAGCAACTTTCGGCGAATAGGATGTTGCGGCACCGTCATTAAGCCCGGAATGTGACGTATCAACAGCACCACAAATACAACCATCAAGGTTTCAACCAGCAATAAGGTTTTCGCGACATCTGGCGCGCTGTAAATCATAAAGA
This sequence comes from Vibrio sp. 10N.261.51.C6, assembly GCF_041471785.1. Taxonomy (NCBI): domain Bacteria; kingdom Pseudomonadati; phylum Pseudomonadota; class Gammaproteobacteria; order Vibrionales; family Vibrionaceae; genus Vibrio; species Vibrio sp. 10N.261.51.C6. The sequence continues at coordinate 10,829 of NZ_JBFRPB010000067.1, forward strand.
CTAAAGTGGTCATAAAGCCCACAACACCAAGCGCAGATACCGCCAACAAACGAGACTTGGTAAAGGTACAGACTAAGGCAGCAGCGATAAGTAGCAGTGCAATGCTTACCTCGTAGAAATTAATGTCCGTTAATGCAGCAAATCGAGCTCGTGGGATCACTAACGGACTGCTTAACAGTAATCCAGCGAGAACAATATAGAACAGCAACACGTAATAACTTAAGCGCTTTTGCTGTAATAACTGCGTTTGCCATTTAGCTAACCGCATCATGCCTGCCATAATTTTGTCGAAAACGGATTCGGCTGTTGGCACCACGGCCCCTTCACGTTGTCCGCCCACCAACAGCCTTGGGTAGACTCGATATAAAACAAAGCCGAGTAACAAAGTTAATACACTCAGCACCAACGGCAAATTCACGCCTTGCCAAAGCTTGGCTGCTTGTGGTGCTGAGTCAGGCAAGCTCGACGAAACCCCCGGAATAACCACATTGTTGTTGATCCAATCTAAACCAAGCACCGGCGCAAGCACACTGGCAATGGCAAGCAACATTGCTGGCAGCCAAAGCCCTTTACTGGATTCCACTTTCTTGGCTGGCGTTGGATTACCTTCATAAGTCGCGAAGAAAGGTTTCACGATCAGCGCCAACGCCAACGCCACCATAATGACGTTAACCACAAGGAAGATAACGGTAAGGATGACGCTCACCTCCAGACCGGATTTGTACATGTACTCTTTGCTCAAGAACCCGAGTAATGGTGGCACGCCCGATTTCGACAGAGCAGCGATGATTGCGGCTACGAGGCTAAGTATTAACGCTGTTTTCAAACCATACAACATTCGAATGTCACGCGTTCCCGTTGCCTTATCGATATTACCCACCACCATGAACAGCGCGGCTTTGTAGAACGAGTGAGCCAAGACAAACAGCAGCGCGGCCATCATCGCAAGCTCAGTACCCATACCAATCAACAATACCAATTTACCTAAGGCAACATTCGTGCTGTATGCCAGCATCAACTTCAAATCAGTTTGCTTGAGCGCTAATAACGCACACCATATAGCGGTAAAGCCACCAAAAATGCCGAGCGTGTAAAACCAAATATCGTTGTGTGAATAGATAGGTGAAACACAGGCAAGCAAATACACCCCAGCCTTCACCATAGTGGCCGAGTGAAGATAAGCGCTCACTGGCGTTGGCGCTGCCATTGCATTAGGTAACCAAAAGTGGAATGGAAACTGCGCCGATTTGGTGAACGCACCGAGCAAAACCAGAACCAGCGAAGGCAGGAACCATTCATGTTGTGCAATCAGCGTACTTTGCGCGACGATGGTACTTATCTCATAGCTGCCAGCCATTTCACCCAACAGTATCAAACCTGCTAATAACGCTAAGCCACCAGCGCCAGTGACAATGAGAGATTGAAATGCGTTCTTGCGGGATTTATCTTTCTCGTGATTAAAGCCAATCAAAAGATACGACGTTATGGTGGTAAGTTCCCAAAAAACAAAAAGGAGTAGAATATTGTCGCTCGTGACAACACCTAACATCGCTAACATAAACAGCGTCAGATAGAGGTGAAAAGAGAATCGAGACGAATCCCCCTTGAGATATGCCAGTGCATAAATCTGGATCAATGCACCGATACCACTGATCAAACACGCGAACAGGAAAGATAACCCATCCAACTTGAAGCTCAGGTTTACATCTAAACTAGGAACCCAATTCGTTTGCCAACTCACGCCTCCCGGCTCATACCAACTGATGAGCAAGAAGAAAATGACCATGGGTAGAACAGGAAAAATCATGAGAATCAAAGAATGATCTTTTGAACCTGTTGTGTGTTTTTTTCCTATTACACTATTCAATATCGCCATCCATTTCGTTACGTTCACGCGTGTATGGGGACTCATAGAATCGAAGGAAAAAAGCCTTCTCCTGATACTTCATGCTTCAACCACATTGTTGATTTGGGCATCAGGAAGATAATCCGAGCAAGGCATGTGAACGGATTATCTAGTTTACGAAGGCTTTGAATAAGACCGCTAAAATTAAGTCACGATCATCCATTCCAATATAGATAGATCCCACTGGTTCAAATTATTTGCTGTCGAGAACGACATAAGAATGCATGTCACTATGGGAATTGCTCTGGTCAAATAAAAAACTCGACTCTTCATTCACTGCACTCAGTGCGTCGTAGGAGCAGTCTCCGATATCGTTTCTCGGGCATGCATAAATGTGAGAGCGCTCAAGCATTTCAGTTTGGCAAATAGGACATAGTTTCTTCATACTACCCTCCACTAAGAAGTTATTAGTCTGTCGTGTGCACGCTTACTTCAGTATTGCTATTTCCGCTTTTCGAGATCAATTTGTTACTTGATTGGAGATATAAATCCCTCTGGTTTCATTGCCACTAAGGAGCAATTAATTGATTGAAGAATATTCTCGGCAGTATTGCCAATCACATAACCAGAAATACCGGTTCGGGCTAAGGTTCCCATGACCAACACGTCAATCTCTGCCTCATCAACACACTCCGGAATTTTATCGTCCGGTTTACCATGCAGGTGATGAACAACCACCTCACCAGCAATACCTGAGTCATCAATTAATTGCTGCAAGGCTTGTTCGTGACGCGCTTTCTCTTTAGAAACCTCGACAGACAGCTGAGCCTCATCAACTTGAATCCAAACGTGATTGTCGAGGTAGTTCTCTAAATAATGTTCCCAACAAGAGATAATGTGTAATCGGCTATCACAGGTATCCGCAATCGAACGAGAGAGCTCTAACAATCGACACGATAGTGCCTGCTGCTCATCGTTGATAGCCAAGGGATCGACCGCAACCGCAATACGTCGTTTGTCTCGTGGTTTAAATATTGGTCGATGCAGCCATACTGGACAAGGACATTTACGCAATAAAGTCATGTCTATCGCTTTAAAGCCTTCCGCCCCTTCACTGAGTGGTTCAGCCTCTTTAATGATCAGGTCATTATGATTCAGCATCGCTTCTTGGATGATACAAACCGCCGGATTTTCACTGCTTTTAACTCTCAGGGGAAACGGCACCTGCTCTTCAGAAATAGCCAGGTCTTCAAGCAAATTTTTTACGCTCTGCTGAAGCGAATCATGTAAAGACTGTTCATAGCTTTGTTGATATTGAACGAGATCGGTAGGAAAGTCAGGACAGGCAATCAGGCCCGAAACTGGAACGTGATTGTTAGCCGCTATTCTAATCGCTTGACCCAGAGCGTCACTGTGGCCAGGCAGACCTTGTGTTGCAAAAAGTATGTTCTCGAATCGTCTCATACACACCTCCTTGGTTGTTCAAATAGTAGCCAATATCAACACGGCTTTGCTATAACAAATTTGTAACCATTAGTTATCAATATAAACACACAATCGAAATCAGTTGGTTACATGCAAAATAGCAATGAGTGAGTTTACAGATCAACGTGCTCAGACAGCTATATGTAACAAATTACGTCAAAATTTATCGCGAGCTAAAGCAAAAACTTATTCAGAAAGGATGTCGGCAGAAACCCAGAACAGTAGACACCACACTGATTAGAAAATGTAGGTCAAACGACTTTCCACATAACTTGATAGAAAAATGTCCTGAATTGAAAAGGGGCAAATGAGCTACAGTTTCCCCTAAATTAACAATTCAGAGATAACTAAAGGTATGGAAAGTCGCTTAACGTAGCGCCCTGTATTGATGGTGCAGACCACTGAAAAGTATACGTGACCTTCATGACAATATGCTTTTTCAAATATTTAAAAGCATGCTCTATAATGCCTCTCAATAAAAGAACCCAAACAAAGGGTTGGGCTCAACTCAATAATCATCAAGCCATTGTCATGGTGGTTATATTCCGATTAATTTCCCCCAGATTTGGCTGACAAACTCTGGATGGTCAATAAACGGATTACGATTCCCTTGAAAATCATGTACCGCCTTATTTCGGTCGATTTCTTTTTGGCATACTGGATCTTCAGAATGCCAACGCTTTAGCATAGTAAGTAGCCAAGGTTCAAAAACAGTTGTATTGGTTCCATCCAGAACGGCATCAGAGCTTGTAGAGTTCCCTTCCCAATTAGCGATTTCATTTTCATAGCGTGTTGCCATGTAGAAATATGCTCTTGCAAAATCACCTTTAAACTCATCAATTGGCTCAAACACCGTACCCACATAACCAAGAGAGTTCGCTGCACTGCCTAACTTAGAACCATTGCTTGATGTGTATGTCGCGCTACTCACCTCACCAAATGGCCAATTACTACGTTTCGAGTTAACGTAGCCATCAGTGGAAATTAAATGGTGACCGTCAGAGTTCATTGGCTCGACTTTCCCACCAAACCAGCTTTTCGGGAATGAGTGCTCACGGTTGTAGCAATCACCTTCTTTGCTGTATTGACCACATTGATCCGCAACCTTAGTAAATTGGATTGAATCTGAGCTTGAAGGTTTCTCCGAATACATATCGGGAATCGACTCATCAGTGTCATAGTATGCGTCTAGGTCAGCCTCAGACACCAACCTCCAAATAGCGGCGTAACCCTGACTGCTATGATTATCAATAATTTGATATAAGGCCGTTTTTAACGCAAAGCCCACTTTTCCTTCAGCGTCTTTGTAATACTCACCTAACACTGGAGGTTCAGTTGGTGGTGCAGTTGAACCACCAATCGAAAATTCTGTACTCTGACTTGCTTGGAAATCACCACCAGATGCCACAACGGTTCCATTTACCGACAAACTGTATGAACCATTCCCCACACTGCAACACATTCCATCTCCATAAGAATCTGAGACTTCTAGGGTGTAGTTACCATCCGCTAAACACATTTCCACTTCATTGATGGTGTTATTTTTATAATCTGAACCAGAATAAAGATTTTGAGAAACTGAGTTTTTGAGAGACCAACTAGTTTCAGAACCATAGTTATCCGTAACTAGCGTGAGTGCGGCACTTGTGTCATTGCAGCTTTGTGTTGGTGGAGTCTCCGTAGGCTGAAAGTTATCTAAATACACCACTTCCGAACTATCAAAACCTGCATCATCATAAAATCGTACGCCCACAACGATATCTTTAGTGCTCGTAGCGCTGTACGAGTGAGTCAATGCTTGCCACTGATTCGTTAAACCATTATTCGAGTAACCCAAATAGCCATCAACAAAAAGGCGAGCTTTCACGTTGCCTTCCGTGTGGTAAACATCGACAGAGAAATCATAAATTTTCCCTTGTTCAACACGTATCGTTTGAAGAAAGTCGGTATTACTTTGAGTACTTGTATTCACTGTTACTTGTGCTGAGAAACTGCCATTATTTACAGGATCGGTAGAGAGCGAAAGTGCAATGCCGGAGTCAATCACACTCCAACCAGATGGTACGTTTCCTTCCCAGTATTCAAAACTTCCATTTTGCATTTGCGCATGCGCACTCGCTGAACAAAGTAATGCAACGCCACTTAGTGTTATTATTCTATTTATCATATAACCTTCTGTTTAATTGGATAAAAACCAACTAAGCTTGGAAAGTAATCAAAAAATGAATGGAGGTATGCATCACATTTATAAATGTAAGCATTATGGGTTTTATTGATATATGTGATGTAAATCAATGTGACATCGACCTGTTAAATAAAGGAATAGAAAAGGCTGAGCAGATTATCTGACTCAGCCTTTTTACTGTTTAGAGCTAGATCATTTATCGCCAGTGAGCATACCGAAGAAGATCTGTCTCGATTCTGGCGTGTTGTCTCTATGAGTTTCGTATTTTACATGCGCGTTTGCATCAACTGCTTTTGATAGCTTGATGCTCCATAGTGCTTTCATTTGATTTGGTACAATTGAATATCGGACATCGATAATACGCAGCTCGTCTGTTGGGTCCTGAGCGATATAACCATTTGAAAACCAGCGGAAACGTTCTATGTCTTTGGCTTGTTGAGAGTCCGGGTCAAGCCAAGGTAAATCCCTGCTAACATTCAGCTTCGCAATCGACTCTCCGGGATACGTGCTTACCGATGTGCCAACCCGCACTGCGTCTACATGGTAATGAGCCTCTGTTTCGTACACCACTTTCCAAACCAAGATATTCGCAAAGCTTGGTTTTGCCTCTAATCGAATCGGTGTGTGTTGCCTTTCTTGCGCTAATTGCCACCCAATCGCCTCTGCCCTGTCTCGCTGAATCATCCCTAATGTTGGATAAATTAGCGCCCAAGTAAACGCAACACGCGCTAGCCAAGGCGCTCGTTTTAACGTCGCAAACACAAGCAACACTAGAATGGGAAGCGTATAAACAGGATCGATGATTGATATGGTATTCCAAGAAAAACGCGCGTTGGTGAAAGGCCAAAGTAACTGCGTGCCATAGGTGGTACAAGCGTCTAACAGTGCATGAGTACCATAGCCCAGAGCACAAAACAGCCAACTTTGTTTGAAAGAAAGCCCACGTTTTTTTGCAATCAGGTGATGCAGAACCAAAGCGCAGATCAAACTGCCAATGGGAATAAAGAAGAGTGAATGGGTAAATTGTCGATGAAATTCCAAAGCCAACAAAGGGTCACTTTGAGACTTAATCAGTGCATCCAAATCTGGTGCTAAACCGGAGAGCAGCCCTAATACCCCAGCAACAACCAAATGTTGTTTTTTGCTGGCAGATTGTGACAAAGAAACGCCTAACACGCCCTGCGTTAAAGGATCCATAAATCACTCATTGATAGCATTCCGTTGAATCAAACAAAATACATTTAGCTATAGCGGTGAACTGTTAACAACTAAACGGTTTTATCAATATACTCATGTACATAGTTGTATAAGCATAGACCGATAAACAAAAAAAGAGCAGTTATGAAACTGCCCTTTTCTAATTATTGGTGGTTGATCAATTTATTCGTTTTTGTTCTGTATATTCACACTTGAACGATCTTTTATTAACGAGCAACCATGCTTGCTGCGATAACCACCAGCAGTACTGAGAAGATTTTCTTAATCGTTGGAACCGGTAAATGGTTGGTGGCTTTTGCGCCTAACGGAGCCGTAAACCAAGACGTGCACACAATACCCAACAGCGCAGGCAGATAAACAAAGCCAGCAAAGCCATCTGATAGAGCAAAGTGGCTGCTGCCTGAACTGATGTAACCTATCGAGCCAAACAACGCGATCACAATGCCACAAGCCGAGGCACAACCGATGGCCTTTTTCATACCGACAGAGAAGAACGTTAATAGCGGAACCAGCAATGCTCCGCCACCAATACCTATCATGGCAGATAAGCCACCCGTAATGGTTGTCAGCACAGTGAGCACGCCTTTGTTCGGCAGTTTTCGTTCCTTAGGCGCATCATTTTTGCTGCTTAAGAACATCTTCATCGCAATCAGAACCACACTCACAGCAAACACAATACGAACGACTTTTTCCGGTAACAACGCCGCCATAAAACCACTAACCAATGCACCCAGAGCAACACCCAACATGATCCAAGGTGCCAAGTCCCAAGGCACGTTGCCGTTCTTGTGGTGAGCGAGCGCAGAAGACGTTGAAGTAAATAGAATCGAGGCCAGTGAGGTCGCAATCGCAGCGACAACAACTTGGTCAGACGGTAGAACTTCTAAATACAGTAAAATGCTGCTTAACACAGGAACAATGATCAGCCCTCCGCCAATACCTAACAAACCGGCTAGAAACCCAACACCACTGCCCAGTAACGCACAGTAGAAAATCAACAACAGCAATTCACTCATTTCATCCATCTCTTAATTAAATTAATCGTCTTAAATGACACACTATTAATGCGGTTATATTTCCATCAAGCTAATTAATATAACTGACACCGACTAAAATATTCAAACAGAATAGATCATGAATATTCCTCATGTTGAATGTGAAGTAATACCATTGTTAATGGTCAACCTATCAACGTATAAAAACCTTAAGCGATTAACTTTATACGACATTAATTCTACTAAGCATTAATTTCAGACAGCATAGCCTTCGATTCTTAATCCGGTCACAAGCAAAAAATAAAAGCCGTTTTAATACTAAAGACCGAGAGAATCAGAAAAAAATTGGGATACCAAATCAGCATGAATAAAGAATTTAATTTTACGATTAAGAGCATTAGCCTCGACGAAAACTACCAGCCTGCAGACAGCACGCGTATCACTACCAACTTTGCTAACCTGGCTCGCGGTGACAGCCGTCAAGCGAACTTACGCAATGCACTACAAATGATCGATAACAGTTTCAACGCGTTAGCGCACTGGGATAACCCTAAGGGCGACCGCTACTCTGTTGAGCTTGAAATCATTTCTGTTGATATGGATATTGAAAGCAACGGCGAAGCATTCCCTTCAATTGAAGTGCTGAAAACCAATATTGTAGACCGTAAAACTAACGAGCGTATTGAAGGCATTATCGGAAATAACTTCTCTTCTTATGTTCGAGATTATGACTTTAGCGTACGTCTATTGGATCATAATAAAGGCCAAGATAAATTCAGCATTCCAGAAGATTTTGGTGACTTACACGGTAAGCTTTTTAAATATTTCGTTAACTCTGACGCTTACAAAAAGAACTTTAATAAACGACCTGTTATTTGCTTAAGCGTGTCAGATAATAAAACCTATTACCGCACTGAAAACCAACACCCAGTATTAGGTTTTGAATACCAACCGAATGAGTCTTCTTTAACTGAACAATATTTCAAAAAGATGGGCTTACAGGTTCGTTATTTCATGCCGCCTAACAGTGTTGCACCTTTGGCCTTCTATTTCTTTGGTGATCTGCTGAACGATTACTCTAACCTAGAGCTTATCAGCACCATCAGTACCATGGGTACGTTCCAGAAAATCTACCGACCTGAGATTTACAACGCGAACGCGGTTGCGGGTAACTGTTACCAACCAAACTTGAAAAACTTGGATCACTCGCTGACTAAAATCGTGTACGACCGTGAAGAACGAAGCCAGCTAGCTGTTGAACAAGGTAAATTCGCAGAAGAGAAGTTCATTAAGCCATACCAATCAGTTCTAGAGAACTGGTCGGCAAATTACGCACTTTAATCGTCTATTGCGCTCTCAAACCACCCAAGGATAGGCAATATTATTATGAAAACACTATTACCGACTTCAACAGCGGGCAGCTTGCCGAAACCGTCTTGGCTTGCACAACCAGAGACGCTTTGGTCGCCATGGAAACTTCAAGGCGATGAACTCACAGACGGCAAACAAGATGCGCTGCGTGTCTCTCTGCACGAGCAACAGCAAGCAGGCATTGATATTGTGAGTGACGGCGAACAAACACGTCAACACTTTGTAACGACCTTCATTGAACACCTGAATGGCGTTGATTTTGAAAAGCGTGAAACCGTTAAAATCCGCGACCGTTACGATGCGAGTGTACCGACGGTTGTAGGCCCAGTTTCTCGTCAGAAATCTGTGTTTGTTGAAGATGCGAAGTTCTTACGTCAGCAAACCGACCAACCGATCAAATGGGCTCTGCCGGGGCCTATGACCATGATTGATACACTTTACGATGCGCATTACCAAAGCCGTGAAAAACTGGCGTGGGAATTTGCAAAGATCCTCAACGAAGAAGCCAAAGAACTTGAAGCGGCAGGCGTGGATATTATTCAGTTCGATGAACCTGCGTTTAACGTGTTTTTTGATGAAGTGAACAATTGGGGCATCGCTTGTTTGGAAAGAGCCATTGAAGGGCTTAAGTGCGAAACAGCAGTCCATATTTGTTATGGCTACGGCATTAAAGCGAATACGGATTGGAAAAAGACATTAGGCACCGAGTGGCGCCAATACGAAGAAGTCTTCCCTAAGCTGCAGCAATCGAATATCGACATTATCTCTTTAGAGTGTCACAACTCTCATGTACCTCTTGAGCTGCTTGAGCTCGTACGAGGCAAGAAAGTAATGGTCGGTGCGATTGATGTTGCAACCGATTCGATTGAAACACCGGAAGAAGTGGCCAGCACTCTAAGAGAAACACTTAAGTATGTTGATGCAGACAAGCTCTACCCTTGCACCAACTGCGGCATGGCTCCCCTACCTCGCGAGATAGCCTCAGCGAAGCTTAATGCCCTAAGTGCTGGCGCAGAGATCGTTCGTAAAGAGCTTTCAGCGTAACGCTTTCCTAAAGAACAAAAACTATGCCTTTAAGCCTAAGTATCATATTGATGCTTAGGCTTTTTGTTATGTGAGTTGATGAGCTTTACGCGCTGCTTACCAGGTTTTATCTAGGTCTTGAGCATATAAAGAGATCGCTCGTTGGTACTCTTTAATCGCATCGCTATTCGTCGTGGAAACTAAAAGCTCAAGTAACAGCGATGTCGCTTCTTTATGGCGACCTAGTTCGACACGCTAACATACGGCTCCATTCTTCTTTGCTCATTGCGCCTTTAGAAAGGTAAATATTGTGTTTCTGCATTGCACCTTTCGTGTATGAAAGCTTGATGAATGAGCCAATTTCAAACGGAAGAAAGCTACGCTGTAAAGTCACATCACAAGCAACGCCATTTAAACGTACATGACCGTTCGTGATTTCAAACGAGCTATCGCGAAGCTTCCACCACAACATTAGAATTTTTATTAATGGAGGAACACAAATTATCAGCCCTATGGTTAGCAGCGATGAACGATCACCGTCTGATATCCAATAGACAAGACCTAGTGCAATAACAATAAACAGCAACTCTGAAAATAAGTATTTAACAAAATTTAGTTGGATACGGTTATCCATGACACTCTCTCAATGATGACCCTAAAGGCAGCTCCATTTCAACGAGCCCTTTCACTTCAGACAACTGAGTAAAACCTTTTGATTGATAAAGCTTAATGGCGGGGTTCTCACTGAACACGCGCAACACTAACTGAGCCGATGCTTGATTGTTCGCATGTTCAATAGCCAAATCGAGACACTTAGAGCCAAAACCTTGACCTTGACAGTCAGCTAATATCTGCAAATCCCTAAGAAACGTTGTACCACCGGCGTAACTGAAGCGGATAACACCAATACGGCTATCTCCCACATAAATTTCATAGTTATCCAGCTCATCCCAGCTGCGTAAAAACTGACTATGACCCCAAGCGATGCCACAAGCTTGGTAGTAACTCGCCATATTCGTTTTAGTGATCGATTCAGCGAACTTAGCATCGGAACCTTTGACCAACCTTACTTCCATATTGTGTCCTTTGTTTTCAAATCACATCTGAATACGGCATTGAGAAATGCCACATATGCTGAATCATTTTAGAAAGGTTAGTTATGTACATTCATGCCAACTGTACTCCATTTGACGCGCTACTTTCGAGGCAAATTGCAGACCGTAATGTACTGATACTAAATGTAAGCTCATATCTATACCTGCAGAAATCCCTCCAGAAGTTGTGAATTTTTCTGATGTCACCCATCGTTTATCACTGATCACATCTAAACCTGGAAACTGCAACGCTAAGTCGGAAATATCTTCCCAATGAGTCGTGACTGCTAATCCCTCAAGTAAACCAGCTTTAGCCAAAAGAAATGCACCAGTACAAACAGACACTACTTGCGAGGCTGAACCTGAAACAGAAGCTAACCACTCGAGTACATTTCGTTTGTTCATTTCGTCAGTGTGCGCACCACCAACGACCATTAATAAATCGATCTTTGGATGATTGTTTAACGAATAGTCAGCCAATACCTTGAAACCGCCACGAGCTATAACTGGTCCCGCATTTTCGGAGATTAAGAATACATTTAGATCTTCAGCACCTAAACGCTTTGCAGTGCTGAAAACTTCAAATGGGCCAGAGAAGTCGAGAACTTCTGCTTGATTATAAATATAGATTCCGATGTTCATTGCACCTCCATGTACAACTTCATTAATAACTAGAATTTACCATAAACATCTTGTTCGGCTAATTCATACAACCCATTAAGGATTCTTAACTTTACCCATTTTAGTCAGGATACCTTTGCCCTTCTCATAAAAAAAGATAAACCAAAGTAGACTGAAACCCACAAGACAAAATCAAGAGCGGCTAACTTGATATCAAGTGGTTCTGAAAAGATGTTATAGGTGTGCCCAAACTTTGCTTCAATTGATTTAACTAAAATCACTGTAACGATAAAAATCACAATCCTCATGGTTTTTCCTATCTATATCTTTGAACTAAATCGTACACATGCGTGTGGAAATTGTTTAAGTTATTCCAAGTATATAATGCGTTTACGGCCCTACATGTCATTGGCTTTTTCTATAAACCAAGTGCCTTTACACGGGCCATTGGTTAAATGCCAACGACCATCAAATCTATTGCCACTGCCATGTGCTGAAAATCGATAATCCCACTGGCGATGCTTGGCATATAGACGTAAGTCTCCATTTTCAGAAACCCAACCTTGTAGCGGCGTTCCATTGTAAGTAAGCCTGAGCGTGGCTTTGCCATCATTAATGGTTCCGGTGATGGTTGTGCGTTCACACATATTATTGCCAGTAGTATTAATACGACGACCTAGCCACTCACCGTCGAAATCGGTAGAAGGAACAAATTGGGGACCATCAGGAAGTTTAGGAAACGACTCGGAATTATTGGTCCCGAACCATTGAAGTTCACGGCCAACGAGGAAGAAGACAACAAAGCCAATTGATACTGCGATGACAAATCTCTTTTTCATGAGCCTCTTCCTAATCCACTGACCTTAAGAAAAGAACCCTAACATAATGAAAAGTAATAACTTACTATCAATTTAATTAATTTTGATATATTCCACAAATTGCATTCAAATGTTGAATATAGAGAAAGCGGCATCGTACGAAGTTCTGCTGTATGTTCAGGGAATCGTTCCTGAAGAAAACACAATGCATCCGTTGGCGTTGGCGTTGGCGTATGAGTTTTAGACTAAAGCCAGCAACCAGTGTGTTAATAACTGAGTACCAAAACCTGAACGACTAAAAGAGGTAGGTAAAATAAGCAGCGAAAGATTACATCTTTCAAAGAAAAACCCTTCAGAAAGCGTCCTTCGGTGCATAGAATTTCAAGCGACTTACACTAGTGAATAATGTAAGTCGCTAACATAAGAGGCTAACGCAAGCGTCTGAACACAACCTGCTGGTCGAGCTCATTCTGATAGTCCGTGTAATCAAGCCCTTGATCAAATATGTACTCAGTGACAAGAGTACGAATGCACTCAACCAATGTGCTTGCTTGCCAAGGCTTTTCAAAGTAACGGTCGATGCCTGCTGCATTAATCGCATTGATGGTATCAGTATGAGTGGCCTGCCCCGTAAGAAGAATTTTCTTGGTATTCGGAAAGCGACTGTCATGGAACACTTCAGTGAGTAACTCCACACCCGTTTTCCCTGGCATCACATGATCAGACACGATGACGGTAATGTGTTCGCCTTCTGCGTCAAGTTCATCAATGAGATCAAGCACTTCTTGCGCTGATTCACAATCTTCAATATTCAGCCAACTCGCCAGCGGCTCTAAATCTTGTATCACTGCGCTCAGTACTTCTCTCTGGTCATCGACACAGATTAAATTAAGCTTCTCCATGTTCACCCTCTATTGGTAACTTGATTCTAAATACCGTTTTAGAAGCATCACTTTTCACAATAATACTTCCGCCATAACCTGCCACAATCCGCTTAACTACTGATAAACCCAAGCCCAATCCAAACGATAAACCACCTTTTTTAGTGGTGAAGTTGGGCTGAAATACCTTTCTACGAGTCGCCTCGTCTATCTCAGGGCCGTTATTCGCGATCGTAACTAATATCCTTTTCTTACTTAATCTGGTTTGAATCTCTATTGCGGCATCGTCTGAATTCGACATTGCATCACAAGCATTCTTTACAATGTTGACCCAAATCTGAACGAGCTCTGTTTTCGAGCCTTTAAAAGACGGTAAATCCGCAGGGCTCAATCGCACAGACACTCTACGTAACTCACTTTGTAGCAACGATAAGGCATGGTTAATGGAGTCGTTAATATCAACCGCTTCTTCGGTGTCGATATCAACTCTGCCAAGTTGTTTAACCGATTTTACGATGCCGACGGTGTGTCTAGATGCCAAACGCAAATCATGTAAATCACAGCCCATCTGCCAAAAACGAATCGCTTCTTCTGGTTTTTTCAGCCAATGCTTTGAAATAACGTCTGTTGCAGATAAAGCATCAATTGGAATCGCCTTTGCAAGAGAGCGAGCAATGTTTTTGTCTAAACCATATTTTCTTTCAAATTGTCGCCCACGTGTTCGTGCTTCTGACGACGACGTTTTCTGACCATGCATTAACCCAAAATCGAAAAATTGACTGGCTTCTGGATGCACTTCTTCAAGCAGATCCATGATGACCGTTTCAAGTCGACCAGATTTACTATTTACGACACCAATAGCGTTGTTAAGCTCATGAGCAATCCCTGCAGCCAATTGACCCAAGGTCGTCATTTGCTCAGCAGTATGTAACTTCTCTAGCGCTTTTTGTTTCGCTATCGCTTCTTGTGTTGCGCGGCGTTGACGACGCGACAACTCATTGACAATTACAGGTGTGAACTGTGCGGTAAGAGGACCAAATTTACGTTCATCTTCTGCAGGCGTGTCTTTATCGATCCACGCTAACTCAACATCGGTTTTAGCAACAACCGTTGAAGATGCTGTCCAATTACCTGAAAAGAAGCTATGAACGCCTATAAAAGCCCCACTACCCGCGCTAAATACTCGCACTTGCGGTGTATTCGCATCGGTATAAAACCCTTCCAGTTCTCCACTAAACACATAATATAAACGAGTGTTTAACGCTGATTGTTCAATAATGGTGTTACCGGCACAGCACGTCACCCGACGTTCTGTTTGGTTAAAATAGCGCTCGATAAGTGCTTCTAGCTTTTGTTGATACACGTATCGTTATCCTATGTGACCAATTGAATGTAGCACCCACACCATAACAAAACTCAGTAGCACACCAACCACACCCAAAATAATACCGATTCTGGCCATTTGATTACTTTGCACATGACCAGTGGCATGAGCCAACGCATTCGGTGGCGTACTGATTGGCAGCGACATACCTAATGAAGCGGCAAAAGTCACAACCAAAATTAACGTTAGCTCACCGCCTAGTGGCGTGAGTGAAGCCATAGACGAACCTAATGCCGCCATAATTGGCATTAACAAGTTAGCCGTTGCGGTATGAGACATAAAGTTTGCCATTACCAAACACAAGAACGCCGCTCCGAACAACACCACATAGGGTGAGTAGCTATCAAACGGAATACTGTGTACCACGAGCTTTGCTAAGCCAGTTTTATCGAGCGCTAAACCAAGCGCAATACCACCTGATACAAGCCACAATACGTCCCAAGAAATTTTCTTCAGGTCTTCTTTATTGATGATCCCTGTGAGTGAGAACACAGCGACAGGAATCAGAGCGACGGTGTAAGAGTTCATGCCATGGCTTGAACCCATTAACCAAAGAATGATGGTCAGCGCAAAAGTGACGTACACTGCAATGGCTTTGGGCGTTTTAAGGAATTTACCTTTGATGCTTAGTTCAATTTTCTTTTGGTCAGCTTTGTACATAAAGCCTATTAAAAACCACGCTAACGCCATCATAATAACGACAAACGGCACACCAAATGCCATCCATTCACCGAACGTAATGAGGTTGTCACCAACTAAATATTTAAGTGCGATAGCGTTCGGAGGAGTACCGATCGGGGTACCAATGCCACCGATGTTAGCGGCAACAGGGATACAAAGCGCAAACGCTATACGACCGGGGTCTTTCGGGCCAAACACAGCCAGTACCGGCGTTAAAATAGAGAGCATCATTGCCGTTGTTGCTGTGTTAGACATAAACATCGAAAAGATGCCAGTGATCAACATTAAGCCGAGCATCACAAACTTCGGGTCTTGTCCAAATGGCTTCAATAATACACGGGCTAAGTTTACGTCTAATCGATACTTAGTGGCGGCCATCGCTAAGAAAAAACCGCCCAAAAACAGCATGATGATTGGGCTGGCGAATGTCGCCATGATGTCGCTGTATTTTAACAACTCACCAAAATGTTCCTGCCCATGCTCAAACCTTAAAAAGATCAGCCCTTTATCCGACAACATCAATAATTGCAGAACGATAATAACAACAGACGTCGCGTAAATCGGGATAGGCTCGAACACCCAGCACAATGCCGCTAACAAAAAGATCGCAATAACGCGTTGTTGAATAATCGTAAGGCCTTCAAATGGAAACGCTGATAGCGGCATTACGAGGATAATGAAAGGAATTAAAATAGGGATAATGTATTTAATATAGGGGCGCATAGCACAAAAACTCTTCCTGAGATAACAACTACTTAGAAATTAGATTTACAGTTCTAATTTAGATCCGACAACGAATTATCGAACTCTCGCCACTATCTCACTCTCGGCTAGATCAATGATTATGTGATCACGATATCCCCTTTTTCGATTCTGTGCGCTACCTCTACGTTTGTATGTCATTTACTGTTGCAATTAAATTCAGGAGAGTGGTTTCTGCGTTTCTATTCATAATCCGTTCCGGTTATTCTAGGTACTGTCAGAACAGATCAGTCGCTTAAGTCATGTCCATAAATTGAGGACAGCTTCTGAGTAACCTCTCAAATATATGAGTTAGACTTACTCGGATTGTGCGTGGTTTTGCATTTCCTTTTGCCGTAAGTTTATTTTCAAGCTCGCTTAGTAGAGCATGGAAGAAATAATAAAAAGATACCTATTCTCCCCCGAAAACAGTTCTACACAACACAACTTTCGACCGGCTAATAACATGACTATTGTTACATCTAAAAAACGTCCTACCGTTGGCATTGTGCTGCCTATGCTCAGTGGCTTCTACATGGGCGAGCTAAATGCAACCCTTAGAAGGCTTGCGAAAAACCATAAAGTCAATCTGATCTTCATCCGCTCGGGTGAGCGAAGAGATTTTAAACTTCCTATATATTTTAATCATCTCGATGCCCTTGTGGTCGTTCTCCATGCAGCGACAGTAAAGTTGATCGAAGAAGCTATAAACGCAAACATTCCAGTCATTTCTATTGGAGCAAGCTATGCGCCGCTGCCCGTTGAGCAGTATTATAGTGTGCAAAGCGATGGTGTCACTAAGCTCTATGAATGGTTACAAAGTCAAGGACACGAAGAAATCGGCTTTTGTGGCGATCTCACTGTTAATGATATCAGGTCTCGCTTCAAAGCGTATCAACGCACGGTGATTGATCATAAAGGCTCATTCAACCAACGCCATTTCTTCCGCGTGTCGAATTGTTCTCTATCTGGGGGACGAGAAGCCGCAATAGAATTTATACAGCGTAAATCCAAATGCACTGCGGTTATCTGCGCAACTGACCACAATGCTGTAGGTATGATGGAGCAACTGTCTCACAGCAATATCTCGGTACCTGACGATGTCGCCATCGTAGGCATTGATAATATTTTCGTCGGTCAACAATTCAATCCCAAGTTAACAACAGTAGACCAACAGCTTGAGCTTCTAGCGACGCAAGTATTTCACCGCGTGTTGGAACGTATTTCTGGGAAGCCTTTTAATAATGCCAATAATAGTGTCCCGCAAAAGCTCATCGTTCATCAGTCTTGCGGTAACACAAACCCAGATCTCGAACATAAAGAAGATATCAACTCAACTCGCCAAATCCTCTTAAATGTGCAAGGGCGTTCTCCCGCTGAGATATTCGAAAATTTCTATTCACAAGCACAAGGAGGTTTTGACTCAATTAGAGATGCTCAAAGCCTTTACGGAAACAATCTTGACTGGGCCTGTCTCGCTGAGTGTAATTCGGAGCAATACACTATTAGGAAATGGGTAGAAAAAGGCATGACTCAGCCAACTACCCTACCGCAACAAACAGATATTCAAGACGATATTCGCAATTTCCCATTTTTCGAACGCTATGATCATTTCGTTGCTTCCATTCTTCCTATCAACTCAGGGCAAGAAGATCACTGGAAGCTCGTCGCTGTTGTTGATTCATTGCAAGATCACCAAGATATCGGTACACAATCGGTATTCAACAATTATTTAGATATGCTCGCACTGTTCATCGAGCGCGACGAGCTTATCAATACAAGTAACAATCGTCAGAAGAACTCCCAACAGTTGTTGCAACAGCTCAAAGTAGTATCTAACAGCTCAAACGATGGTATCTGGGATTGGGACTTACTAACCAATACTCTTGTCTGGAACAGTCGGTTAACCAAAATGATTGGCTGTCAAGATACCTTTTCTGATCGTAAGTTAGGATGTGACCATCTGTTCCAATATATACACTCAGAAGACTTAGAACTTCTCGAGTCCGCCATTCATAACCACTTAAACGAAGAAGTACCGTTCAAATGTGAATTCAGGATGAAGACGCAACATCGCGGATATATCTGGGTTCATGCCAATGGCTCAGCGGTTCATAATGCAGAAGGGCAGGCTGTGCGCTTCATTGGCTCAATGACGGATGTAACTCAAGAGCGAGAAGATGCGGAAAAGATTCAACACATGGCGTATTATGATGCGCTTACTGGCATCGCTAATCGCCGGAAAATAATGGAAAGCATCGCGCAACACATTGTGAATCGACCTAACCAAAAACGCGCGGTCATGTTGATGGATCTTAACCGTTTTAAGATTATCAACGACTCTTTTGGTCATCACGTCGGTGATGCACTTCTTTGCCACGTGACCAAACATATTCAGAACGTGCTATCAAGTGAACACCTTGTCGCACGTTTGGGAGGTGACGAATTCTTGTTTTTGTGTAATGTCAGTTCCGAAGCAGACATCAACGCACTCGCCACGCAGATTTTAAATGCCGTTCAAAATCCATTGATCGTTGATGATATTGAGATTATCAGCCAAGGAAGCCTAGGCATCGCTATGTATCCTTATGATGGCGTAAGTGCCGAAGAATTAATTAAGCAGGCCGACATTGCCATGTATCAAGCTAAAAAGCTGGGAGGACAAAGCTATCTCAACTTTCAAAGGTCAATGGCAAAAGAGACGGAAAACATAATCGAAATAGAGCACCAACTCAGTCGTGCCATCGCTCAACAAGAAATAAAGGTGCACTACCAACCTCAATATTGTGGGCAAGATGAAAAGATTACTGCTGTTGAAGCACTAGCAAGATGGGAATCTCCAACATTGGGGGATGTCCCTCCTGACCAGTTTATCGAGGTTGCTGAATCAGCTGGCCTAATCAGCAAGCTTGGTGAATGTATCATTCATCGAGTTTGTAAGGATGTTGAAGGATCTGAATGGCTACAAACCATGAGCCATATTTCCATTAATATCAGTGCAAAACAGCTGATACAGCCTCACTTCGCTCAAGAAATCATTCGAACTATTCGCCAATACCAGCTTCCTTTGACGTTATTCTGTATTGAGATAACCGAGTCAGCAGCAATTGTCGATTACGAGTTATGCATAAACTCACTTAAAGAACTACACGATGTAGGAATTTCTATCTCTCTTGACGATTTTGGCACGGGATTCTCTTCTCTATCTTTACTAAAGCAACTTCCACTAAGTGAAGTAAAGATCGACCGTTCATTTATCTCTGACATAACTCAAGGGCAGACCAACTTAGACTTCGTCAACACTATGATCATGATGGGTAAAAGCTTGGGCTATCGTATTGTAGCTGAAGGGGTGGAAACTGCTGATCATAACCAACGCCTAAACGGACTGGGGATAGATCTGCTGCAAGGTTATTACTTCAGTAAACCTCGACCATTAAGTGAACTGGAATCAGAAGTGGCTATCAAATTGACTAGAGCTTAACCGTGGCACAACGGCATTATTTAAAAGTAATGCCATTCTTATTCACGCTTTGCGTTAACTTTAGTGCCTATTGGCAGGTTAACGGAATAAAAATGAGCGTAAACAGTAGATGACATAAAGGTCGTTTAGAACCACAGATAGACCTCGTTGAGATGCCTTATCTGGACTACGACAAACAGACGTACTACCCCAATCAGACAGTTATCTTCTGGCCTCGCTACCGCTGGGGCGCAGGCGGGAATGCTGTCGCATCGTTTGCACCAGTCACTATTTCGCCAACAGAGTAAGTCGTTTCTTATTGAGTTAGGGCTTAATCGCTAGGCCCTAACTCTTCATTATCGAAGGTAAGTAAAACACAAGAGACCTACTCAGAACCTAATTACAGGGAGTAATCAAACACAATGATGTCTTCTAAAAGCGGACGAAACACATCTTTCAGCGCATCATGCTCAGGGTGCGGAAGGTAATTCTGACGGCCTTCTTCATCGGCGAACGTCATTAACACCGAGTGGGTATAACCTTGATTCTTGTTTTCAGGGCTGTCATTTAATCCCCATTCTACTGAAGTGACCCCTTCAACCTTGTTTGGCATCGCTTCAAACAACATCTTTAGTTTTTGAACCTCTGAAGCCTCAGCGTTTTGTTTAAACTTAATCAGTAGAATATGACGAATCATTCCCGTTTCTTTTTGAGTCATTCCTAGTCCTTTCGAGCGTTCGCTTACTGGTTTGTAATGCTTAACCAACACCTAATAGCGATCTAAATTAGAGAACAACAAAATGCCACACGTTACACAACATGCCACACGTTACACAACATGCCAAGGCTAGATCGCTAGAGTTTATAAAATACTCCACAACCCAATAACGAAAAATGCTGCACCCGAGGGCCCAGCATTTCTCATGACAATGGTAAGCACATCTTTAACGTTAATCACGACGACCTGTAAGCTGGATCGTTTGGTCTTGATCAACGTTCTTTTGGAATTTTATTCCGCCATTAGCGGCGTCATTTCTTCCTTCAAGCACTGGATCAGATTCAACACGCTCAGCCTTTACTTGATTGCCTTCGCTTCTCATCATATCGAGAGTACTCGCATAAGTACCGTCAGCCGCGAAAGCCGTGTTCATAGATAAAGCCATCAATCCAAGTGCGATTAACTTGTTCATACATCACCTCATTGTATTTCTAATTCTTTGTTCGTTTGGTATCTGTGTTTTTGTTGGGGTAACTTTAACAATCGAACATGAACCATAGATGTGAGCTATGTGATGAGCTGCCGCCGCTCGCAAAAAGACGCACCTTTGAATCAGTGGTTATTCCAAATGTTGAAATCTACCCTGAAAAACAAACAAGCGTAGTTCAGCTTTTAACGGGTTAACTACTTAAAGGCTTAACTGCCTAACTCCCCTACCATCCAAAAAAGAAAAGGCTCCCGAGGGAGTAATGCCGATCAGTTAAA
>NZ_JBFRPB010000068.1:0-42408 GCF_041471785.1 Vibrio sp. 10N.261.51.C6
CGAAAGATCAACACGCCCTAACTATGGAAACTGAACTCAAACTATCTGAACTCAAAGAATTGGTCACAACAAAAGATGTCATCGTGCTCACCAGCATAGAAGAGCCTGCTGTATCTTGGTTGATAGATTGCTATCAAGAGAATGCTGATATCCAAATTATCGAGAACGCACACCAACTAGATACTGAAGCGGTTTTGGCGCAATGTCGAAGCAGCCTTAACGAAAGTAAAAAGGTCATCCTTACAGCGCAGTTTCGTAGCCAACTGCCTATCATCAATATCGCTTCACTGTGTAATGAGAAGCGCAAGTCATTGATCAATATTGAGCTATTAGGCTGGGATGAAGAAAAACGCGTTCCTCAATCGTACAGTTGTTTTTAGCTGAAAGTGTTTCTGGACAATTTGCCACTGTCTCTATGGTTTTGTAATTGTCCGGGGACTGATGTTGCACTTTGCGTTTCTGTATTGGCCACTTAAGGCTTTAGTTAGATCCATTCCCAATCACTTCCAATACATGGTTAGGTGGTGATCAGTACATTGATCAGACACTTGCTCTGTTGCAGCTTGTATCTGGTTGGTACCAACAAAAGTCGCACAAGAAATTAATCAGATTGTGGACGGCAGTTCGAGCATAGAAAGCTCAGATGCGACAGGAAATATACGTTACGAAAAAGCTTTTGGTGGCGCACTTGTCTGTATGATTGGAGATGACTATCCAATGCCTTCTGCACAGTTCAACTAAGTCGTTTCTAATTATCTCACTGGCAACTTGGTCTTAGTTTTTACTTGACCAAAGGCGAAGCTCGATTCTATAGAAGCGATATTGGGTAGGCGAGTTAATTGCTTACGGATGAACTGCTCGTAGCTTTTGAGTGATTCACTGACTACATGCAATAGGTAGTCGTGATTGCCCGTCATTAGAAAGCACTCTAACACCTCGTCAATCACTTCGATGTGCTGTTCAAAGTCTCGCATGTTCTCTTCTGTCGGCTTTTCAAGTTTCACCAACACAAACACATTGACTGGCAGGCCACACGCTTCTTGGTCGACACTGGCGTGGTAACCACGAATTATCCCTTGTTTCTCTAATGCTCGAACTCGGCGTAAGCAAGGAGAGGGCGACAGCGCCACTCGATCGGCCAACTCTTGATTGGTGAGCCGAGCGTTGCTTTGCAGTTCAGCCAGTATTTTCTTGTCGATCTCGTCCATTGGCATATTCCATCAATATTGAGTTTAGTTTGGCAATATTATTGCTCAAAGTGTATGTCTTACTTCGCAAATAGCAATTTTTAACATCAGCACAAAACTAAAATTAAAGGAGGAACAACAAGCATGGAATGACTTAGGAATTATGAATACTTCAACTCAACTTAGCCCGCTGCGTAAAACCACCAAACACGAACAAGCAGAAGCCCTTGCGATTGAGCAAGCAAAGCACTTTGGTATCGATCCAAACAGTGATTACGGCGTCACGCTTATCGAACTGGCGACGACGCTGTACAAAGCCAATACCAAGACTCACGACCTTTGGGCATTGACCGTTGATGGACTTTCAGAACTCGACAAGAGTGACCGAATCGCCTGGTTTAACGCCAAACGTTTCCTGTCATTCCAGATCGCTAAGATCCTCGATAACCTGCAAAACCCGATGCGTGCCACTTACCAATCCATTGCCACCAATAATGGCAACTTTGCGTCTAAAGGCGCGTATCCTATCTTCGATAATGTGGCTGCTATTTTCTCTGCCAGCCCTGTCATTACACGCACCGCGACCTATTTGTTTGCGTGTACAGAATGGATTGAAGATGCGTTTAACGGTAAAGAGCCGCTGCACGATATTTACTCTCGACTGCTTAACCCAACCTCGATTTCACTGGCTAACCATATGGTTGATATTGAGGCAGGCTCTAGAGCCAACGAGTACCTTGCGTGGAACTTTAATTCGGGGATGGCGGCTATTGATGGGTTGTTGAGCCATTTGCTCGGGCATGAAGATATAGTCTTAGCTTCACGTAATATCTACGGCGGTTCTTACCAGTTGTTGGAAGATTGGTTTGGGAAACCGTCTAACCTAAATGTCGCGGTGGAGTGGGTGGATGGTTACTCAGGTGATGAGTTTGCGACTCGCCTAGATGAGGTTGCCGATAAATACGCAGATCGCATCGCTGCGGGTAAGAAAATCTACGTTTACCTAGAGTCACCGTGTAACCCGCATGGATACGTGTTGGATGTTGCTAGTATCAGCAAAGCTGGTCACGTTCGTGGTTGGGATGTGATTGTTGACTCAACAGTAGGCACGCCATTGCTGCATCCAGTACTAAAACGTGATGATGTGATGGAAAGACCAGATTATGTGATTCACTCCTACACCAAAGAACTGGCGGGTTCTGGCACCACAACCGCTGGGGTTGTGATTGGTCGTAATGAGACTATGTTTGTGCCAAAAGGAGATGAGGTGATTTTCACCAAACCCAATGGCGATGAGGTCACCATTCCATGGAACGAAACGCTGTTTTGGAATGTGTACTACATTAAGGGCGCATTCCTAGACGCAGACAAAGCGTTTGAAGTGCTCAATGGTATGAAAACGTATGAGATGCGAGTGGTGCAAAAAACGATTAATACACTGACTCTCGCGAAGATCTTTGATGCTCACCCAGACATCAATGTGTCGTGTCCTGCTTTGCCAGATAGTGATAACTATGAACACTGCCAGAACAACATGTACTTGGGGCTACCAGCGGCGCTTTTCACTATCGATATGGAAGGCAATGGCGACCGTGCGCCAATCAATCGAGATGGCTTCAAACAGTTCTTCGACATGCTTGAGCCCGCTATCGGCATGCAAGTAAGTTTAGGGCAAACCAATACAGTGGCGCTGTGTCCAGCACTGACTACGCACTCAGAACTCAGTGATGAAGCGCTCAATGAAGCCGGTATCAAACCGACGACAATGCGTATCTCTATTGGCTTGGAAGATCCTCGAATGTTCATTGCTCATATTGTCGAGGCGGCTAAATTGTCGATTGACCGCAACCACGTAGATTTCTCATCCAGCTTCCCGAGTGGTGACAATATCGATGAAATCTATATGCAAACTTATATGGATGTACACCAGAAGTTTGTGAAAAGCTTGCCGAAGTTCAGTCAGCTGAGTCAGTAACTTAGGTCAGTTAACAAGATTAGTCAGTTAAAGGCCGTCAATAAAAAAGCACCCAGCTGACTCAATAGTCGGTAGGGTGCTTTCTCGATGATCATATTGGTTTACCAAGTCACTTACTATTTAGGCTGGTGGCCTGTCTTCTTCGCAAGTTCTTGCATAGCCTCGGCAAACGTAGTTGTTCCGCCTTTCGCTTTAACCTGAACCACCTTATATCCTTGGCTTTCCAGCGCTTGGCGCTCTTCTAAAACGGCTTTGTCATCTGGTTGACTGCCTTGCACAGGCTGATGAATGTAATACCCTTCTAATTGACCATCTTCGACCAGTTGGTGGTGTTTCAGTGCATTGATATCAAAATTCATAGTAAGTCTTTTCGCTTTAAATGGAGAGTCTCTGTGGCAAAGGCCGCGAGTCTTTATAATTTTATGGTTTGTACAATAGGCATTTTAACCATAAGAAGCTAGCGAAAATTAAGCAATCCAATGGAATGAAGTCGGGTGGTCTTACTTCTTCAATCTCTTATTGAACGCTGGGAAGGAAAGGGGAGGAACTGAATGCGAACGTTTCAATACACCCTTATCTGACCTTTTCGTTCAACCATTGAGCGAAATCGGTACAAATCATCAACCTTTCCAAATGTGGAATCCTCACTTCTTTTATTGGCTCTGTTTTCCATTTGTGAATGGTTATAACCTAGTTTTCGTAGAAAAGAGAATCGAATAAGCCGTGAGCGCGGCGCTTTATAACGAATGAAAACTAGGTACAAGCATGAACGAAAACTTTTATAGATACGCGATTTACACTGTTTTTTCAGCGGCAGCATTGTTCTCCGCTTTTTTAGTCACCTCAGATAATGTTTCCCCTTTTACCACTCAAGCGACTTTGTATCGTAACGTCGCGACCATTGCGCCAGAAGTGTCCGGCGTAATTACCGACGTCATGGTTAGTAATGGCGAGTTGGTTGAAAAAGGTCAACCATTATTTGCTATCGATGCCAGCAGCTACCAATTGAAAGTGGCACAAGCGCAAGCCGAACTGCATCAAGCGCGTGATTCTGACTCAGCGAAATGGCAGCAATTAGCAGCAGCGAAACAAACACAAAGCCAACGAGAATTCGAATATCACAACGCGAAACAGAAACTCGCACGTAACCAAAAACTGCGTAACAAAGGGCTCGCGACGGAACAAGATCTTGATGATGCAATCACCAATACACAAGTTGCGAGTAGTGCGGTTGAAGCTGCGAACGCGGAAGTGAAACGCATTGAGGTTGAGTTATCGACCCAAGACCGCACAGCGGCCATTGAATTGGCAGAAGCAAAACTTGCCAGTGCGGAACTGGATTTAGGCCACACTCAAGTCGTCGCGCAAACGGAAGGCGTCGTGACCAACTTGCAATTGCAATCGGGTAGTTATATCACTCAAGGCACTTCATCATTGCTGCTGGTGGACGAAGCTCATGCGTGGATCAGTGCAGACTTCAATGAGAAAGGCATTGATAAGCTTACTAATGGCCGCGAAGTTTTGGTCTCTTTTGATGCGCTACCGGGCAAAGTCTTTACGGGTGAAGTGAGTAGCCAAGAGCGTGCGATTTACGACACCAATAATGCCAATGGCAAGCTGTCTAGCGTGACTAATGATACGCGTTGGATCCGTGAGCAACAGAAAGTACGTACCCGCATTACCGTTAACGAACTGGATCCTTCGATGATCTCAGGTTCACGAGCGAGTGTGATTGTTGAAAGCGGTAACCCAATAATGCACGTTATTGGCTCGGCTTGGATTCACTTGGCTTCAACATTTCGCTACATCTATTAGTAGGAGATGACTATGTGGACATTCGAAAACACTGCACAGGGTCAGTCTCAACGTAATGAAGCGCTGCGCGTCGCACTTACTGTGACGATTTGTATGGTGTTGGGAAAGCTACTAAACCTAGACTCTCCCGTTTATCTGGCGTTGTATCCAACCATCATCATGACCAAGAATAAAGATTACTCTTGGCTTGGCCTGATCCGTACTTTGTCACCCACTTTATTGGCTGCAAGTACAGCGCTGGTGGTGACTGAGGTATTTTCACAGCATCCGTTTGTGGTGTGGACCATTAGCCTGTTCTTCTTCGATTTTATGCGTCGTCGAGCTACTACACCGGCAAAGAAAGGTCAAATGTTGATGCCAACTTTCAACTGGATTTTGATTGTCGTGTTTGCTCAGCACACCACCATGGATATGCCGATGCGTATTCATGAAATTTTGTTATCCATGTTGATTACCATGGTAGTAGCAAAAACCATGGTGGCTCTGTTCCCTGTTGAGCAAGGAAGCAAGCCTCCTGTATTTAAAGAACAGCCTGTCACATTTGAGAACAGAGCAATTTCACTCACGTTGATTGGTCTTGGTTTGGCATTCTTGATGATTGTCGACATCATCTCTGCAACGTTCTGCATGGTGCCAGTGATTGCTGCTGCAACCCAAACCACACACAAAAGCTTTATCGACGTGGTTGACCGCCGTTTTCAAACTCAAGTAGGCGGCTGTGCAGTAGCCGCGGTGTTCACCTTGTTGATGGCAGGGCATCAGTCTACATTCGGTTACTACACCATAGTGTTGGGTTTATTTGCCTTTATGATCACCGCATCAATGGCCAAAGCGAAAGGTTCAGCCAGAGACGTTCATGCCGATGCGTTATTAGCGACCATGCTGCCGATTCAGTTGTACATGACCAGTAGTAATTTGGGGTTGGAAAGTACCTTCCTACGCGCTTGGGAGCTGACTGTGACTTTGTTTGTGCTGTGGGCTTTGTGTCATTTTGTTCGTAAGCCTAATGGTGAAGAGCCGGCACTCGTTCTCTAATAATCAAATCCGGCCAACCGATTATGGTCTGATTTGATTGCGCCTTTCATAAAATTAAAAAATGCTTTTACTCTGGCTGAATCTTCTAAATCTTTATGAGTCATCATCCATAGGTCTGTATTTTGGTGCATCACTTCCATATCTACTCTTTGCAGAGTTCCCTCACTGTTACCTAAAAAGCAGGGTAAGTAGGCTAACCCCATCTGATTTTCAGCGGCGATGATCAGGGGCTCAAAAGAGTCGGCTTTCATGACAATTTTGTCTTCTGAAATCAGTTCAGAAACCTGTAGCGAAGCACTGCCTCTATGCATCATTAACCAAGAAGCAGACTTTAAGGGGTGCTTACTCTTAAGGCCATTTATATATTCTGGCGATCCGTAAACACCAAACGCAATTTTACTTAACTTGGTCCCAACCAAATGGGCTGGCAACTCATTTGCCGGGCGAATCGCGATATCTGCATCTAGGTGCGAAATATCCAATTGACGAGATGTGAGGCTGAGTTCTAACTGAATTTTTGGATAAAGCCGATGAAAAGCAGCCAAATGAGTACCCAGAATGAGACGAGATAAGGCGTCGGTCGTCGTTATTCTTAGCGTTCCTTCTAGCTTCAATTCCTGTCCAAAAACCTTGTGTTCCAATTCTCTTACTGTGGATTCGATAGCGAGAGCTGACTCCAGAAGCTTTTGTCCTTCAACCGTTAGTTTGTATCCGGTAGGAAGTTTGTGGAAAATTCGTAATTTGTGACGATACTCAAAGGTGTCAATACGACGTAAAACGGTGCTGTGGTTTACACCAAGTGCTCTTGCCGCGGCCGACAGGGATCCTTCATTCGCCACTGTTAGAACATATTGTAGGTCATCCCATCTTATGTTGTGCATTTGCGCATATCCAATGTGTTCAATTAGTGAGTTTACCAAAAATTTAGCACAGCTATAGTTATCTCAACAAGGCAACAAACAGAACTGAAGTTCAAAGCATGCACTGATGGCACTTTTAATCTCCCACGCATTGAGCTTCAAAATTGACAATCAGGAGAAAGAAAATGTTAAAGAAAAATCTACTTATCGGTCTAGCGAGTCTTCTGGCTTTCTTTCAATTCACTCCAGCCTTTGCAGATGAAACAAAAGCAGTCGATTCAGCAAAGACACTAGAAACGGCTCAAGCATTCTTATGGGCGGCAGGCTCAGGTGATATGGCAAAACTCGAGTCATTAATGGCCGATGATTTTGTCTGGCACAACGAAGGTGACGCCGACATCCCTTGGATCGGTAACTGGGAGTCAAAAGAAAAAGTGCTCAACACTTTCTTTCCTCTATTTGGCGCAGGTTTGAAAGTCACAAGCTGGTCAACAGACTATAGTTTTGTAAACGGCGACCAAGCAGTATTCATGGGCAGCATGAGTGCCATTGCGAATGAATCTGGTGTAGACACGGGTAAATTCAGCTGGGCGGTTCGAGTTCAGGTTGAAGATGGCAAAGTGAAGAGTTGGAACTGGTTTGAGGATAGCTACGCAGTATCTAAAGCTTATCACGCCAAACAGTAACCACAGTGACCAATTAGGTTGTAAAGGCTCGATATGCTGTAGACGTATATCGAGCTTAACTTGGTTTTGAATAGCGACGCGAAGAGCCTATTATTTAACAATCCGACAGTTAAAAGGACACCTGAGACAATCTAGTTTTGAGTTTCAGTGTACGAGCCAAATAACGTACTTTGGCACTATTAAGTTTGGAGAAACTATCTATGAGCAATAAGCTAGCGAATGCGACTAATCTGTATATGGAAGGTATCCGAGATGGTCATGCATTAGAGGCGGTAACGAAGTACACCGGTCAACGTTATACTCAACATAGCACTGGGGTTCGCAACGGTATTGATGGTTTTGTTGAGTTCTTCGAACCGTTCTTAAAACGCTGCCCTGTTAGAGACATAAAGATCATACGTTCAATCGTCGATGGCCAATTCGTGTTTGTTCAAGCATTCCAAGATATTAATAATGGCGAATATAAGTGGGTGACTACGGATCTATTCGATACCGATAATGACGATAAAATTATTGAACATTGGGATGTGATTTCTGCCTTCGAAGCTCAACTGACGGAAGGGGAAGGTCGACTGCAAGGGCCAATCAATCATACTGACTTAGATAAAACAGAGGAGAATAAGAACCTTATCCGTGATTTTTTATGTGATGTCATGGTACTAGGGCAGAAAGACAAGCTATCAAAGTATCTCCAGCACGAAGAGCTAGCCGTTTATCAAGCCTCAGATGTGAGCCCTTTAGATAGCTATATTGGTGGCTATGACCAAGTGTTCAAGATTGTCGGTCAAGGTAACTTCGTAGCAGCTTACAGCCGAGTTATTGATAATGGTCTCGAGGTTGCGCGTTTTGATCTATTCCGAGTTGAGGGAGGTCAAATTAAAGAGATATGGGTAAACCAAGAGCCCGTGCCACCAAAAGCAGAATGGGTAAATGGCGGGAAGTTCTAGAGTCGCTTTAAGGGAGTTACGCCAATAATGCTATCGCTAAAACAAACCGAAAAAGCGCATCCTTGCTAACCTTACTGGTTGTGTGTGTTTAACCTCTTGAATCTTAGCCAACATGTTTTGTGATGGAAGAATATTTACACTGTTTTACAACTCGGCTTAACGCTCCACAATGCAATCGCGCCCTTGAGATTTTGCGTCGTATAGGGCGTTATCCGCTAAACACCTGCACCCTAGAAGGGATAAACAACAAGATAAAGCTAATCAAGCGAATGGGGTATGGGTATCGAGATACCGACTACTTCTTCTTGAAGATAAAAGCGGCTTTCCCCGGAAAGCCGCGATGAACCATAAAAAAGCGCTAACTTGCGCCTATATTGCTTTTATTATCAATCACAAAGACCTTGCTAGCAAACCTTAGGGTAATAACGTTTGCAAGGCTCTGGTCACTTGTGAGAGTGGGGCGATAATCCTACGTATTCAGCTTTCAAGCTTTCTGTTTTCTAGATAATTCTTTTTCAAACTTTTAGTTTTCGAGCTCTTCGTTTTCGAGATTGCGCCGAACTAAATCGTGCATTTGTTTTACAGTCATCAGTGCTAACCAGGTAATTTCTTCTACTGAACGTTGACCCGTTGTGGAAGTTGGGTTGTGGGCTTCAATCACAGATTGATAAATTGAATCGCCGCAAGCCTCTTCTATTGGCATAGCTCTATATAGTTTGGTTTATTTGAAAGCTAATCTATGAGGTTTAAGACAGTAAGATAGGGTTCAAAAATAGACAGCTTGGTAGTTGATGGAATCAGTACAGAACGAGATTCGACTTAATCCTATCTTCTCGCTGCGATTGTATTCATTGATCGAGTGGTCAAAGCCATAGGCTGTCGACGGGGCCATATATTGAGTTATGCCTTGCTGTGTCGCTGTTATTTCATCATGGCCATGACCGCAGAACACGTCACGAACGCGATATTTTCGAAGCACTTTCATCACATCAGTATCGTTCTCTAGGCGGATCGCTTTCATCCAATCTGCACCGACTGGAATGACAGGGTGGTGAACAACCACGATAGGATCATTGGCCTTTCTCAATTGTTGTTTTAGCTGAGCCATGCCGCGGTTATCAATACGCCCTGAACCAAGTGGGTGGCGGCTGTCTAGCGGCTTGAAGCTTGAGTCTAGGAACACAAACTCTCGTTCACCGATGGTGGCTTTGTCGGTGACATAAATCGTCGAGCCTTTTAGCTCTGTGCGCATTAAGCGAGAGTCATCATGATTACCCGCAATCACGTAAATGGATTGGTCGCTAATGTGTTGCCTAATGAATGCCTCTAATCGAACGTAGTCGCCAGACTTAGGGTTACAACAAATATCACCAGTCAGAAAGATGGTCTTGCATGCCGTGTCTTTGTTGACGTATTCCAGTGCTCTGCGCAGGTTCTCATAGCTGGATTCATCGGAAAGGTGGCAATCACTGATTTGGTACACGGTATTCATTGTTATTGCCCGGTAATTCGATACGTAGAATTAAAAGTGATAGAAAAATGCCTGCTAAATCAGCAGGCATTTATTGGTGTTATTTCGCTTTTGATGCGGCGTGGTGTTCAATCATGAAGGCAATAGCTTCATCGTTTAAACAAGATTTACTCACATATTGGCGCTGTTTACCGATATGCAGGATAAAACCAAGATCGGTCTGCTCAAGTTGGTCGATGTCACTCCACGCGATGGTGTTGGTCGCTTTGTGGTTTTTGTAACTTACTCCGTTAGCGTCACCTTGAAAGACAATTTTGCTGCCTGCGCCTGAGCTGATTTTTTGTCGCCATAACCACCAGGTTCTTTTGCAGTACACACTGAATGCTTCAATCACACTCAAAACAATAAAGAACCAGCCTACATAGCCGTTAGGTAATAGTTCAAATTCCAGTAGAACCACACCAAAAATAAGAAACAGTATTCCTTTTAAGTAGGCTTTTGGAAATTGAGTCGGAAGGCTAGTTTGATCATAACACTCCGCGAAAAACGTCTTGTCGAGTTTGTATTCTGTAGTGAAACCGGGTTCTTTAGACATGTGAGGCTACTTTATGGTTCTCTGTGAATGGGCTGTCAGTGGGCAGGTGTCCCACGCTGCAATTTTGCAACTTGATTATTGTATCGCTTCTCACTGTTTTTATTTAGATATTTTGGCTCTGTTTTGTAAATCGATGATACTTAACGGGTCTATTCTAACTTTAGCTATCAGACTAGTGTAGGGGCATCTTTAAAGTCACCTAAAAAATTGGTGATGGGATGGATAGACCTGTGGAGTCACCCGGTTGTTGGGACTACTGGCATTTTTGGATAAAACTTCGATCTCATTTTGTTGGTTGATGGAGTCTATAGTGATTAGTGTGCTTTATCACTGCTGTTGAGGGTGCTCTAACAGAATAAATATATGAAGCTTGCAAAGTTCATCACCGTTCACTCTGAGAGGCCATGCCCAAAGCGATACCTTGGGCATGGCCTTATTCTATTTCAGTTTTAGGATCAGTACTCGATGAATAATGACACCTGCTTAACGTTAATGAAGAAACTTCTTTCATAGGGAGAAGAGGTAAGAGCAATATCTAGTTTGTTCAACCCAGACACTCTCTTCTCATTTAATGCTTCTAATAGTTTAGAGTTGGTAAACCTAAGCGTTTGACCTGCTTCTACGTTGTTGAATGTAGTGAGTGGATTACTCCATGCTGCACATATTGTAAAAGACTCACAGAACGTGTCGTAATCCAGTGTGTTTGGAGACCAAGTTTGATTAACGATATGCGCAGTCACATTGTTGAATGGAAATTGAAGGGTTGAATCTCCGAAGTCAACAATAAGCGTAGCCTGTTTGATTTTCCCTCGAACCTCACTTAAGTCAAAACTCGCTAGTGTTTCGTAGTCGTATGGGATTGAAGCTCCCGCTCTCAAGTAACCACCGACACGATGTTGCGTAACTTGTGTTGCCGGGGTTGCTTGCCAGTTTTCTCTTTCCAAACCGAATAGGTTAGAGGGGAGGGTCACATTCACTGGCGGACTGAAATCAGAGGTTTGGTATGGTGGAGTTTGACCGAGAACTCCTTGTCGATAGGAGTCAACGCCACTGTAGATTAGCAGTGCGTTCAGTTCATAAGGACCATCGGCTTGCTTAAACGTGTCACCAGGAACGGTAAACTTGATGGTGTTTTCGCCAGCCTCAAGCGGTTCTTGGAAACTCACTAGCTCTAAATACTCTCCGGCTGCACCAACGATATTTACCGAACCTGTGTAAGTTCCACTGCGCGTAACATGGATAGGAAACTCAAAACTCAGCGAATCAATGTAGGTTCCATCTTGCGACATAGTCGGTGTGGTGACTAAACTCCCCGTGACTTCAATCGGTTCGCGGCAACGCTCAAAAGATGCTAAATCAATAAATTCTTCAAACTGAATTCGAGGGGCTGAAATTCGTATGTCATCTTGAGTGATTGCGTAGATGATCGTCGGGTTGGAGGTCAAAGTAGACGCTGAATCAAACGCGCCAAAAATATCTTCAGTTGAGTACTGTAGAGTGACGATTTGCTTCGCAGGTTTGAGTTGCAGACGTTTGCTTGTGTTCAGCTCGTCAATTCCATCGGTGAGGTAACCATGAATGGCAAAATCCCCCGCGGATTTAACATCAAGTTCCAAGCGCTGCTCTAAGGCAATAACACAGCCTTCAGAGGAAAACAGTGGAGCGAGTGAGAGGCTGACAAATTCAATGTCAGAGGGTAGTACGTGGATTTTTTTACTTGTCTGGCGAGTGATAGTTGTTCCATATTCTTCAAAAGACGTTATGCCTTCAATTAGATAATCCCCTTCAGCGGGTGGAACGAAAATATTGCTGTAGACACCATCTTTAGCAATAGCATCGAAATTGACACCCTCATCTTTAAGCGTCAGGCGTGTTTTTATTCCAGCTTCATCAATGATCACTGCGCTGGTTTGGGCACCTGTGATTGGATTCCCTTTGTTTGTCAGTAATGCAGAAACGGGAACTGGTTCACCGACCACAAATTGGTTTGCAGCTATCGCCATGCCAAACGCAATAGGGGATTGGATCGCAACCTGAGCAATAATTACTGTGTTGTAACTTGGGTTTGGAAAATCAACGACGATCTTCCATTCGCCAGGTTCAGGGTTAGTTACTTCAGGCAAAAATAAATAGCTGCCCGGTAGCGGCGGACTTTGTGTGTCACCTGAAAGTATGTTCGCTTGCACATCATTGGATGATGTTGCGACTTGCCCGTTAGGCTTGACTAAATATACGGTTGCATCATCCAACGGCACGATGATTTCTGCTTTTAGGGCTTCCGCTTTGTCGATGGTAAATAGCATTGTGACTTCGTTATCGTTACTAGTCACTGGTTGAGATAGTGTCGTGTTTGTACTCATCCCAACGGGTATTGCATTACTGGCGATAGCCGGTGTGATGAAGGTACAGAAAAGACTGAACACCATCACTAATTGCTTGATGAATTTCATTGTGGCCACTCCTTAGCGCATTGAAATAATTTGTTGTAGAAAACGTTCAACGTTTTGTCCCGTTTTCATTGTTGAGTGGTTAGCCAATACGTTACCCAATGCATTGGTATAACTTGGGTTAGCGCTTGCCAAGGTCACAACAACATCATTTTCTTGCGGTACTGTTTGAATGGCTTGGTAACTGACTATGGTGATTGGATGAGCTTGTGGTCCATGCACACTTGGCATTGTGACCGGTTGAGTTTGAGTATCGAGGTAGGCCGCAGAACTAAAGCTTCTTAGCGCCTGCCAAGCGGTAACGCCTGCCCAACGCGATCCCCATGGGAATAGGCCAACGATATCAGGATCTTTCTCAATAACACCGTCTTGGTTGAGATCGGCATTTGCCCCAATAGAAAATGTATTTGCAATATTGCCGCGAGTACGCATTTGGATCGCGTTTGATGCTGTATCCGTTGTTAGATCACGGATACCAGGCATTTTAGGACCCGCAAACGGAATATTTGGGAGTTGCATGTACTTGCCAGCGTAATTATTTGGATCGGTACTGACGTTACTGTAGATATCGGCGTAGTGGTCCATTTTTATCACCGACAAATCTGCTGCGACGCTACCAAGGTGAGGTGTGGAGAAAGTAGAAAGGGAGGTTATCTCAAAGGAAGGGCTAAGTGCTTTGAGGTTTTGGGTATCTAGCCCGCCTTTACTGTGTGCAATGACGTGAACTTTGTCGGATTTCAACTCATCGAGAAAACCCTGAATTTTGTTGTTCAAGATATTAGCGTTAGTCGCTGTGGTTCCATTTTTGTCAGCAGAGAAACGAGTATAACGAATGCCATAGTCATCAAGTGTAGAAAGCACGCCTGGAGCCGTATCATCATCCCAAGTGTCTGATTGTGCAGCAATGCCATGAGCAAGAATCACAGGAATGGCAACATCAAACTCGATTGAGACCCAATCGACAGACATACACCAGTTGTCTCCCGTATTGCCAGTATCAATATCGACGCGAATCTCATTGTTTTGGCCGAACTTGACATCACTGATATCGACTTGAAGGTTAGTATCCGTCCAACGGTTATCAGCGCCTTGCAGCGTACCTAAAGACTTTCCGTTAAAAGATACGATATCTATTTCTGGAGCAATATTACTGACGTTGGCATTGGAGTCTATGTCGAAGACCGGCATGCTGATCCTTGCGTTAGAACCGATAACGCCTTTTTGCTGCATATCGCCCAGTTTACTCGGAGCAATTCTCCCGTCACTTTGTAAAACGTTGGGGCTGACGACCATAGGAACAGGTAAAGAGATAAGTAGAGGTCCGCCAGAAGCATAGGTACAACCGGTATCCAGACCAGGACCCGAATTCACAACATAAACGCCGAGTTCTTCTTGCGGTGGGGCTATCCCAGAGCTTTGTGAGCGCATCGAAAAATTACGCAATTCGTATGAATCAGGTATATCTTCGGCACTCGCGAAACTCGGAGAAAGTAACAAAACACTGAGCGTGGCGCTCGGAATGTATAGTTTCATTTGTTTACCTTTGAGTATAGGTTATCCAAGAATTTGGTTGAAGAAAGCTCTATCTGTAGTTGTAAGGTAAAGGCTTGGAGTTTGATGTGAAATTTATTGGGTATAATTTCGGCTTGTTACTCAATTGATAAAACTGCTGCTCTATTTTTTTTCAAAATAGGAAGAGTGCGATCGCAGTTTCTGGATTGCGGAAGTTATGTCCTTATTTTCAAAAGGAGGGGGATAGTGCTCTAATATTGTTAGAACAATCTAAGTTAGTTTATGAAAGAGTAGCTAAGAATAGGAAAATCAAAGTTGGATGTAGGTTTGTTACAGAACTACATAGAGCGCGCTGTTCTGAATGGCTGACTACTAACCTAACTGGCTGTGCAAAGTTAGGTTAGTAGAAATTATGTGGCTGTTAATTCAGATTTGAGAGATAAGGGCTAGTGTTTTTTAGTAAAAATGGTAAAGGTCGCAATAAACTGAGGTTTGTTATTACATCGTTCGCTACATAGTGAAAACAGGCGACATACCGCTGTCTTGTCCACTCATTAGCAACAAGCCAATTAAGACAAGTAAAACACCACCGAATAGCTGTAAATAATGACCTGCGGCTTTTAGTGAAGCACTGTTATTCTTGTTACCTGCTGCCAAATAGCGTTTTACCAAGTTCTTGCCTGTTAGTGTCATTATAGCAATCGTCGAGGTTGTGAAAGCAGTACCAATCGCCATGGCAAAAGCACTGACAACACCCATCCAATATAGGCCAACCATGTTTGCGAAAAGCAGTACCATGATGGCTCCGGTGCACGGTCTTACGCCAATCTCCACTATAATTCCAACATATTCTCGGAGCGTTGAGGCTTTGTTGATTGCGTCTGCATCGGCTACATGCTGGTGGCCGCACCCACAGTCGGCATGAGAATGATCTGCATGAGTGTTAGCTGCGGCTTGCATTGTGCTAGTAGCGTCGATTATCGGAGAAGGGGCTGATATTGATGAACGAAGTGCCATTGGCGAACGCGCTGAAATTGTCGCAGCTGTGTCTGTTGCGAGTGTAGTGATGGCTTTCACTTTCAGCTTAGGCTTACGCATAGCGGTGTAGATGTTTTTCAAAGCCTTCCAACATATAAGCGCGCCGACGACCGCGACTAAGGCAAAGCTTAATGAAACAAACATATTCGCTTTGTCATTCACTACTCGCATGGAAGCACTAAAGCCCCACAGCAACACGCTTACTAGTAAGATTGCGACCAATGCTTGTAAAAAAGCGGAGACGACCGTAAGCACTAAACTCGCCTTGGCTTTGGTTGGGTGAGTCGCTAAGTAAGTCGACACGATAACTTTGCCGTGCCCAGGCCCCAAAGAATGAAGCATGCCATAGATAAAGCTGAACCCGATAAGGTAACTGCCTGCGCCCCAAGGGTTGGATTTAGCTTCATAGAGCAGGTCTGCAAGTTCTGAATTGACTTCTCTTTGCCATTGAATGCTAGAGATAACTAACGATGGCCACATGGACCACAGTTGATACGCACCAATAGCAATAAGCACGAACGCGCCAGCACCAATGAGGTAGTGATTGATTTTGGATTGATTTTTCTTCATTTAACAAGAACCTATATCTGAAATCTTTCTGTTAATTAGTTGCCATGCTTAATCAGCTAGACGCTGACTTAAAGGCTGAAACGAATCACTGCGACTAAGAAGCGGGAACCGCCGCACAATGAAGCTCAACCGATTGTGTAAACAGTTGGCCTAGCGTGTTATCTGGATCTGCATCGACAGGTAAAGACATTGCATAACTCATTTGCTCTGGCGTCGGGTTAGGCTCGATTAATTCTAAATGGCATTGTCTTGCTAGTTCAGGTGACAATGTCACGTCGCTGTTGGATAGCCACGACATGTCGACAAAGTAACTAGGGTCAAAAATCAATACGCGAAGCGAGTTTCGTGTCACAGGCTTAGGTTTAGAAAGTGGTAGGTCAAATGTTAGAACCATCTTGGCTTTATCACGCTCAAACTTTGCGTTCTCAACCACCTGATATTTGATGGGCTCTTCACCATCATAAAAGTACGTGAAGTAGTGCTCGTACATAATGTTTTCGATTACAGACGCAGCGAGCTTTTTGAATGTTTCAGTTTCTGTATCGGCAGAGACGTCTTCTCCATCCAACATGTACATCGAGGTCATTGCATCAAAAGACCACTCCATAGAGAGACCGGTGATCATGCCATTCTCTCCCTCAATATGAGTTTTCATCTCTATCCAAGAGTGAGGGTGGGCATATAGATTTGGCGCAAAACACAATAATGCTAGGCCAACAGTCAAGCCCTTGAGAGAGCGAAAGCATGTCGAGAAACGGCTTACATAGCGTGTGGAGAGGCGATTGATGACATCGATTAGAATAAGTGGCTGTTTCATGAGAAATGATGGTAATTTAGTGTGATGTTATATTATAACAACCCGATGCGTTGTTCACTTCAAATTATAAGCTTGTTTACATTGAAGCCGACTGCAATTCTTGATTTTCAATCCAACCTATTTTTCCTATAAACATCTTTGATTGGTCCCTAATTCGACATTATTCAGACTAGTGTGTGACGTTGAATAGTCGATTAAGCTCTCGGTTGTGCGAGGCCTTTTTGTAATGGGTTTGAGCTTGGCTCTTGATAACAGGCATTAACAACGCAAAAAATACCCCCAGTAAAAATACTACCCCCTAGTATATATGGTTATTTGAAAGGTAACTGAGATAGGCTGAAGATGACGCTAAGTTTGGGTGCTTGTGATCTTAGTTATCGATCCAGTAAATCTTATTTTTCACATGATAGTTATTGGCATATGCCAATAATGGGGCGTATGCTGAACTCCTGATCATCAATAACAGGAAGTTACTATGTTATACGCAGTACCTTGTCGCGACCTTCATGTTGGCAACCACTTTGCTCGTTCCCCACAGATCGCGATTGTCGATGAACAACGACAGATAAAACAGATTGTTCCTTTGATTGACTCCGACACCTCTTGCAATAAAAAGAAGCAATGGATTTCGGTTCTCCGTTCTTACGATGTGAAATCTGTGGTGGTTCGTTATATTGGTAAGAAGATGCTGGCGCACTTGTTCAATAACGATATTCGAGTCTTGGCATCGACAGGTAAGGCAGAAATCGGGGCTTTGGATTTCGACAATCTACGGGAAGTGACCGATCTCGATTATGGTCGCGAGCCGAGAAATAGTGGGTGTGGCAATAAAACGTGCGGCGAAAACGGGCACAAAAAACAAGCTTCGATTCTAATGGTACAGCCTAATCAGCTAGGTGCTATTCGAGGGTTCCGACAATGACCTTTTTGTTGACGCTATTGGGGTTTGTCGGAGTCGTTACATTGATGGCGATAGGCGTGATTTTTTCGCGCAAGCCAATCAAAGGCAGCTGTGGAGGATTGGCGCAGTTAGATATTGAGCGTGAATGCAATTGCAAGGATGTGTGTGAAGGGCAAAGCAAAAAGCTGTATCAGATTACTGAGCCATCAAGCTAAGTATCGAAGTAAGCATCAGAGTTCTCGCTCACTGAGTTAAATAACTTCTGGCTAACACGTTAATTAACTACTTTGAATCACCAACGCGTGACCATTGACGATGCACTTGGCGACTTTAGCTCGTGCACGCTTGATAATGTTGCCGAACGTTTGGCGAGACACCTGCATTTGTTCAGCGGCTTCAAGCTGGCTCAGGCCTTCTTGATCAGCCAAGCGCAAGGCTTCGAGCTCTTCCAATAGCAATTCTTCTTTATGAAGCTCATCCATAGGAACACCATTGGGCTTAAAACAAGAGTAAGCCGTACGGGTACACAACTGGCGATGTTTTTTTGGTCGAGCCATATCAATCTCTAGCAATCTATGGGTAAAGGTAAGTATGAAGGTTTTCATTCCACACAATCATCGGCGTTGCCAAGTGTGCAGCCAAGGTTTTTTCAACGACAGCGCCATTTGTTTTGAAGCTATTGGCGAGCATGACACTTTAACTAAGCATGAGGCAGTAGCTAAATATAAAACCAGAGCCAAGATTGTACCAACAGATAAAGCTGAGGGCTACGATGGCATCATGCAAGGTGGCATTGTCACTACACTGCATGACAGCGCGATGTTGCATTGTCTATTTCAGAATGATATCAAGGCGATGACGGTGAGTTTAACCTCTCGTTTTCATCATCCGATTTTGATTGGTCAAGAACTGGAAGTTCGTGCCCAGTGGGTGAAAAGTAGACGTAATATCTACTTCCTAGAAAGCCAAATTACTCAGTGCGGAAAGTTATGTTCGTCGGCACAAAGTCAGTTTATGTCAGTTTCTAGCTATCAAACTTAAGCTTGGTATAGCGGTGTTGTTTTATCAGTTATAAAAGTCCAACTACGGTTTCATAATCACTGAAAATAACGTGTACGAAGAAGAGATTAACCGCGCCCTGTCGAAGATTCGTGAGTCACGAAAGTGGCGTAAAATCTTGGTCGATTATTTCGCAGATCAGTAATCGAAATTAGAGGCTTATTCAAAAGCTTTTGGACTTTCGCCGTTACAGTTGATCTGAATCTGAGGCCTTGATCTTTTTGAAGTATTTAAATGCACTCCAAACCGCGTAAGCCGCAACCCCTACAATCAATGCCGAGCGAAGGAGAATAGGCGCATCATGCTCAAGTTGACCAACATGAGGAACAATACTGGCAAACAATCGACTGGTAAAAAGCAGCCCCATTACTAACATAATTACTTTATTCATGTGACCTGCCATTCAATTGAGTACGTTGCACAGAACGAGTTTTGGGGCGATTACACGGTTAACACGCCAGACAACGATTCTGCTCGAAATAAAATCATGCGCTTCTCAAACGTAACCGTCAATGCGATATCGGCGTTAAGCCAGTAAGCTAAAATTTCGTTTTTGGAAGGGGGCTGTTCTGGTGCTGGAGTTTCGAGTTCGAGACTGTGGGAGGGCTATGACATCTTCCCGTGAAATTGATTTTCCGGATTTAATATTCTGATTTATGACCGCATGCATTCTAGGGGGGACAAATGTCCTCCTTTTTATTTGGAGAGGCGCAATAAAATAGGTGCCACTAAAACAAATAATAAAGGACACATCTATGGACCTATTCGCTCTACTTGATATCAACAATACTTTAGTCAATATCCCAATAGGGGATGGCTACGCAATGAGCTGGATTGAAGCATTCGGCACCGTGTTTGGTTTGTTGTGTATTTGGTTTGCAAGCCAAGAAAAAACCATTAACTACCTGTTCGGATTGCTGAATGTCACCTTATTCGCGGTTATCTTTTTCCAAATTCAGTTATACGGACTGTTACTTCTACAACTCTTTTTCTTTTGCGCCAACATTTACGGTTGGTACGCATGGACACGTCCTAATGAGCAAGGTGAAACGCTAGAAGTTCGTTGGTTGAGCCAAAATAAACTAGTAGCAACGGCCGTAGCGTGTGCGATTTCTATTGCTTTGTTAACTATGTACATCGACCCATTCTTTTTTGCGCTAGCAAACATCGCGGTAGATAGCCTGAATCTATTTGGTGCGGATTTAGCGGAGCCAGTGCTTGAACCGGATGCGTTCCCATTCTGGGATGCCACGATGACCATTCTATCTATTGTTGCTCAAGTTCTTATGACACGTAAGTATGTTGAAAACTGGATACTGTGGATTGTGATTAACATTATCAGCGTTGGTATTTATGCGACGCAGGGTGTGTACGCAATGTCTGTTCAATACGCAATCTTAATGTTTATTGCGGCAAACGGTACTCGTGAGTGGGCACGCACGGCTAAACGAAACAGTGATAAATCGTTAACTCAAGCAACGGCTTCTTAGGAGTGAAGATGGCAAAGCAACCTCATATCTGCGTTGATGAAACGCAAATTGCTCCGTTAGTTATTGTTTGTGGTGAGCCAGATAGAGCGAATCGAATCGCTAACTTGCTTGAACATGCTGAACTGGTCTCTGAAAACCGTGAATATCGAATCTTCACTGGTCAATATCAAGGGAAAGCGATATCAGTTTGCAGCACTGGTATTGGCGCACCTTCAATGATCATTGCGGTAGAAGAACTTAAGTTTTGTGGTGTGACTCATATCATCAGAGTAGGGTCTGCAGGTGCGATGCAGTCACATATCGGGCTTGGTGAGCTAATTATTGCAGAGGGCGCGGTTCGCGATGAGGGTGGTTCTACCGCTTACGTTAAGCCGTCGTATCCCGCCTATGCAAGCTTCTCTCTGCTTAAAGAGCTAGACAAGTTCTTGCAGCAGCAAACAACACCTTACTATTTGGGCACGGTACGCTCACACGACAGTTTTTATACCGATGACGAGCAGGCGCTTTGTCAGTACTGGAATGGCAAAGGCATTTTAGGTGCAGACATGGAAACATCCGCGCTGTTTACCGTGGGACGCTTGAGAGGGCTTAATGTCGCTTCTATCTTGAACAATGTTGTCTTGTACGAACAAGATGTAAAGGAGGGCGTTGGGCAATATGTCGATGAGGCAGAGGTAATGATGCAAGGAGAGCGGCTAGCATCTTTAGCGGCACTGGAAGCATTAATTGCACAATAAGGTTCTGGCGAAAAACAACAATAAAAGCGACGGGAGACCGTCGCTTTTATTGGGTTCTCTCCTGTGGTTTAAGTGGTTACAATCGTTTGAATATAAACAGCAGTAATGCAATGAGAGAGTAAGTATGAAGATTGCACCATACTCAAGCGGACGCTTTAAAAACTACTTAGAACAAAAAAGCTCTGAATTTAGAGATCTCATCTACCAACACCAAGTTAACTCTCGTTACTTCAATCAAAATGATGAAATCCTACGTCAAGGTGAGCAGCTTCAGTATCTTTATGTAGTGCCCGCAGGAAGAGTCTCTATGAGTATTTCCGCGGCTAATGGGCGACGCTTTCAATTGGGCGAAGTTAATTGTGATTACCATATCTTCGGTGAGATGGAGTTTTTCACGCAGACCCCTTGTCAGTGGAACGTAGTGGCTGATGAACACATGCAAGTTGATGTTATTTGTATCCAGAAACTATCAGAAGCGCTACATGAAAATCCGGAGATGATGTTCTTTTTCGCCTCTGCATTAGCGGAAGATTATCAAGACTCTATGGGCATTTACACTAATCGTCTTTTACACTCAATTACCTACAACATTGCCTACGACTTATTGGTTCAAAGTCAGACAAATACTGTGTTAGGCGGTTTCGATAAAGTGAATCAAGAAGCGGAACGTTTTGGCACATCGAGCAGAGTGTATCGAAGAGCGGTTAAAGACCTATTAGACAAGGGTTTCATCAGAAAAGGAGATCAAGGGTTAGAAATTGTCGATCAGCGAGCACTGCAAGCTTTTATTGACTCCTACGAATAATAAAAGAGCTTGGCACTTACTTAAATGCCAAGCTCGGTTTTTCAATGTTTACTATTAACTACTCGCATCTATTTATGAGCGACTTTCTCTCAGCAACTAGCAACTAGCCCGTAAGTGTCCGCGCACCATTACCGGCGACTAAGTATTAATCCTTAAGCTTTTGCATACATGAGTGTTCTATAACCACCGATTAAGTTGCGTGCTTTAAAGCCGTTGTTGACGAGTTGGCGATAAGCCACGTTACCACGTAACCCGACTTGGCAGTAGATTACAATCTCTTTGTCTGCTGGGAGCTCACTCATTCGATCACGCAGTTGGTCGACAGGAATGTTGATTGCGCCTTCAATAAAGCCACCATTTTCTAGTTCGCTAGGGTTACGAACATCGAGTAGGAGTTGGTTGTCGCTTAATGTTGCAATCTCATCGAAATGAATAGGTGTCGCGTCACCTTTAATAATATTGTTGGCAACAAATGCGGCTTGGTTGATCACATCTTTGGCACTGCCATACGGCGGCGCGTAAGTGAGCTCAAGGTGTTGAAGCTGCTCTACAGTCATGCCTGCACGTTGGGCAACAGCCATCACATCAATTCGTTTATCGACACCATCTTTGCCCACTGCTTGCGCACCAAAGATTTTGCCTGTTTTTGGATCGAACAACATCTTGAACGAGACAATCTCAGCGCCAGGATAGTAGCTAGCGTGGCTTGCGGTATGCACATAGACTTTTTCATAGTCTACGCATTCGCGCTTCAACTGTTTTTCATTTTTCCCTGTTGAGGCAACGGCGAGGTCAAAAATCTTACAGATAGCCGTGCCTTGTGTACCTTGATAGGTTTCACTGCGTCCAAGCATATTGTCGGCAGCCATACGACCTTGACGGTTAGCAGGGCCAGCAAGCGGAACTAGAGTTTGTGCACCTGTTACAAAGTCTTTTTCTTCCACCGCATCACCCACAGCGTAGATGCTAGAATCGCTGGTCTGCATCATTTCATTGGTGTAGATACCACCTAGTTCACCAATTT
Source organism: Vibrio sp. 10N.261.51.C6 (assembly GCF_041471785.1). Classification (NCBI taxonomy): domain Bacteria; kingdom Pseudomonadati; phylum Pseudomonadota; class Gammaproteobacteria; order Vibrionales; family Vibrionaceae; genus Vibrio; species Vibrio sp. 10N.261.51.C6. The sequence continues at coordinate 22,972 of NZ_JBFRPB010000068.1, forward strand.
GAAGTCCTGCTTCTTTGGCCAACTTAGTCTCAGGGCGCACACCGATAGCCATGATTAAGATATCAGTGGTTAGCGATTCACCATTGCTGAGAGTAAGATTTAGTTCACCTTCAATATGCTGATGTTCAGTATCTTCACCAGAGCCGATGCTGGCTATCTGCTCATTCGGCATGTACTCGATCGCTTGAAGAGCAACGCCTAGTTTAAGGTCAATACCTTTCTCGCGAATTTCAGCGTGAGCAAAACCAGCCATTTCACGGTCGACAGGTGTCATCACCTGATCTGCCATCTCAATTAGCGTGGTTTTAATTCCCAATTGGTGGAAGGCTTCCATCATTTCTAGACCGATGAATCCACCACCGACAACCGTTGCGTGTTCTGGCTTGTTCATCTGGATCGTTTGAATGATACGATCCATGTCTGGAATGTTACGTAGCGAATGGGTTAGTGGGTTATCAATACCAGGGATTGGCGGTACGATAGGACCTGCGCCTGGGCTAAGGAGCAAGAAGTCGTAGCTTTCAGTATACTCGCTATTATCCAATAGGTTCTTAACAGTAACCTGCTTGTTGTGTCGATCAATGGAGATGACTTCGTTCATCACACGAACATCAACGTTAAATCGAGCTAAGAAGCTTTCCGGAGTTTGCAGGAGGAGCTTGCTTCTGTCCTTAATGTCGCCACCTATGTGGTATGGCAAGCCGCAATTGGCGAACGAGACGAAACTTCCTCTTTCGAACATGATGATTTCGGCATCTTCATTCAAGCGACGAGCCCGCGCGGCGGCGGATGCACCTCCAGCTACGCCACCGATGATTACAATTTTAGTCATACGTTTACCTATTACTGTCTCTAAGTTTAACTATACAAATTGCCGAGCATAGAGCTTGTATCTTCTTAATGATCAGTACTGGCTGGTCGCCGGCGATTGAGTAGTTTTCGAAATACCTAGATACTATAAAGATGTAAATTAGCATTGTCTAATATTTATTTTGAAGCTATCACCTCGGGATTGAGCGTTTGGTCCAAGGGCTGTGATTAGACTAAAGCACGCTAGTAAAGGTAATACGCGTTAGCGAGTCGAGTACAGGTTAGCCAAATTAACTGTCATGAGCATAATGAACAGGATCACGGATGTGCTGACTGATTACGTTCTTCAGATCTTGTTCATACAGATCTAGCCAGGCATAACGCTCGCGATACAACTTACGCTTTTGACGTTTTAGAGCTTCAAGATCTTTCCTGTTCGGGTTTGTCGGGAGACGATAGAAATAGTTATCATGCACCTGTCCATCGTGCTCTTCCCACAGACTGTCGTATTTAAGGCTGATGTCTTTGTTTTTCTTACCGTAGCGTAATGAGTTCGAGACATGACCAGACTCTTTTACCGCATAGATATTGTCGATACCCAAGTTAATAGCGAGCAGTCGTAGTGTTTCTACCATGAAGGATTTAGGTCTTAAACCGTAAAAAGCTTTGGTGAATGTGCGACTAAATCCATTGTCATTGGCGCCACCCTGTATACCGCCGATGTAGATGTTGTTGTCGAAAACAGTAAACGAAATGGTATACATTTTTTCGAGTTGAGAGTTGGTCAATGAAATTGTCAGTTCACCTTCTTTTCTCGCGTTTCTTTCGAAGCTGAGATTAACCAGATAAACGTTGTCATCTATCTCAAGTTTTAAAAGATTGAGCCTTTCGTTATAGATTTGGTGTCTAGCTTCTGTTGCGAAGGTGTTTTCAAACCAGTCGTAGTGTTTGGATAAGATATCGGTCTTTTCTTTATTGCTAAAGCCAGTACATAAGTAGGGAGTCACAAATTTAGAAAGGAAGTTGGGTTGCTTGATAAATAATAACTTTCTCTCTTCAGAGTTGAAATTATTACTCATTTTTCGAGTAGCTGAATAATAAAACAGGGCTCGAATAGTAAACTTAACTATCGCTTTGTACTTACCCTTATTTTTATGGGTATTTGCTTCAATCCCCATGCGAACGACATTCATAATCACCTCAAAGAAGAAGGATTGCTCGAACATAGTCGTGTCATGAACCCTTCCAATAATCTCACCAATAACAAGAAAATGATGATAGTGAAAAAGGTGATTTGGGTAAGTATGGATATGTATAGCTATGTAACTCAATCAGTTACTTAGCGTTCAGATTTTGGACAGATGTGTTTGTCGCTTTAGTGGGGAGGGGTATCAATGTTATTTATTAGAGGCGCTTGCTCCTAAATCAAAAATGCCACTACAAATCTGCAGTGGCATTAGAACGATAACAAACTATCACCTTGCTTAAACCTAAACATTAGTTCTTATATAAACTAAAGTTCTAACAGTTTAGCCAGTTCACGCTCTTCGAGAAGCTCTTCAATGCGTTGACGAGTCTTAGGCGTTTCGGCTTGCGCTTTAGTCGACTTGCCTGCTTTTTTGCTTCGGCTCGTTTTCGCTTTTTCCTTAGTCGTCATCGTAATCTTCCTTGTGTTTTTTGTGTTACAGGTTGCACGTCTCTTTTAGTGCCTTGCCCGCTTTAAATGCTGGCGTCTTTGATGCGGCAATCTGAATCTCTTCTCCGGTTCGCGGGTTACGACCAGTGCGAGCAGCTCGAGAGTTAACTTTAAAGCTACCAAATCCAAGGATCGATACGTCATCACCGTTCGCAAGCGAAGTAGAGATACCTTCAACTAGCGCATTTAGTGCTGTGCCTGCTTGGTCTTTTGAGATGTCTGCAGAAGTCGCGATGTGTTCAACTAATTGAGATTTGTTCATTATCTATATTCCTTATTGAGTACGGCTGGCGTCTACCTTTAGCACCTAGCTTATGCGATCTTATCAACAGCAATTGAAATAATGTCAGTGAGCGGGTAGAGCTTTGTAAAGTAACCAACAGAATTGACTATAAAAGCATCTGTCGGTTCAATCAATGCAATTCATTGATTATTATTGGTTTATAGACATGTTGCCCAAATTTACTTGAGAAAAGAGCATTAGGGTTGCCCGTTCGATTCATAATCCAAATCGAAGCTGTCATCTATCACGTTGACAAACGAAACTGCAAAAACAAAGAAGCCCAGCTTAATTGCTGGGCTTCTTTGTTGTGCAGTCAGAGCGATTTGTTAATTCAGAACTATTTAGTAATAAAAATTTGTTCTGTTTCTAGTGATGTCATCGTGCGAACTTGACGCCAAATGTAGTAGAAAATACCTAACATCATCAGCATGCTTGGGATAGCGATTGCTGGGTAGCTGTAAAGTGTCAGCTTGCCAAGTTCTTCATTAAAGGCAGCGGTGCCAGCAGGGCTAGTCACAATCCAAGTCGCTAGGAAGTAGTTCATAGCTGAAGAAAATGCGAAAGTACTCGCGAATAGGTAGTTGGATGTCATTAGACAACGATCAAACTTTGCTTGGTTACCGAACTGCTTTAGGCGCTCTTCAATAAGAGAGATATTTAACAGGGCCGGTGTGAAGATAACTTTCTGGATAAACGGGTAGCGGGTGAAGGTTGAGCCAAGAACCGCCAAACCAATTAGACCAGGGATTAATGCTTCTTTTAGTGCTAACCAACGAGTGTCTAGCTCAAAGAAACCAATACCGCCCGTCAATAGCACGCTTACAAAGCCGAGCGCAGCGATGAAGTTGAACTTCTTATTGCGGATTAACTCCATGCCACCATAAGCAATAGGGAAGGCAAGGGCAACAAGCAAAGCTAAGCCTGTTCCGAGATGCTCATCTCCACTGAACTTCATTAAAATGAATGAAGGAAGAAAGACGTTAAACACGACTTCGAAAAGAGGACTCGATTTTTTGTTTTCTGTGTTACTCATAATTTCTAAATACATTATGTTATGGATTTGTTCTCAGGGATTGTTGTTTACCTCGCCCAAGATGTAAAGCCTTAAGGCGTCATGCTGTGTAACGACATGTGACATCAACGACATCTCTGAGCCTATATAACGCTCAATTTAATACTTTGTGAGGGATGTTTATCTGGCCGACTTGGGGAAATCGAGTGGAAATTTTGGTTTAGTTTATTCAAACCTAATTCAGTTTATTGCGTTGTCGCGTACTCTTACTCACATTCACCGCTCTCAAACGATCGATGAATGTGAAATGAGGGAGAATAGAAAGGAATAGTTATAAGTCCATTATTGGTCGAAAAGTAGGTTAAAGCTTAAAGGGATTTGGTCGGAAATCGCTAATCCACCCACGGTCGCTGAAAGTTTGTTTAGATTCTCTGTCGAGATCCCAAAATCAGCGCCGTTGACGATGATTGTCGAAGCTGAGCTAACCATGACAAACCCTGAGGATGGAACCACCACAACTGGGAAGTCGATCGTTTTGGTTACGCCGTGTAAAGTAACTTCCGCTGCTACTGTTGTTCTTTTTGGATCACCAGATAGCATCGACGGTTCAACCTTCCCAGAGATCTTCACTTCAGGAAAAGTCATCGATTCAAAGTAGAGTTCATTCAGTCTCTGGTCACGAATAGCGACTCCGGTGCTCACGCTTTTCAAGTCCAATACTATTGAAAACTGACCCTCTTCGGTAAGTCCTCCAGACATAGGTTTGATGGATGCGGGCTCGACAACAAACTGCTTTTTAATGGTCGCGAATGTGATGTTCGATAACTTCGGATCTAATGTGTAGCCCGACTCCGCGAAAGATTGAGCGGAGATAACGGTGCATAGGAGGCCGAATGTAGAGATTAGTTTTTTCATAAGTTGTCACCAGATTGATGAATTCACAGGTTTACGTTCTTGAGTCGTACGTTTTTAAAATGACTTTTTGGAAAGAGTGATTGAGAGAAGCTTAGTTCAGCATTCGAAAAATTACCGCAGGAAAAGAAGAGCGTCGCTGTATTACTGGAATCATGATCGACGAAGTGACTTGTTTATTTTTAGCTATGTTATAACATAACCGAAATTACTCTTGCCAAGAATAATTATTCTGTTGGTAAAAGGGAAGCGATGAGCATGTATCAAGGAGACGACGTAATGAATGCCGTGTTAACCAAGCCTTTGGCTACCAATAGCAGCCAGCCACTCAACATTAGTTCAGCTGTGAGTATTCAGGATAAGGCAAATCACAAGCCAAGCTTGAGTGCTTCTGAGCAGCCAACGGTATTTGCGGATATCTACCAAAGTGATATTAATATAGCGGTATGGCAGCGACAGTTTGATGAAGGCTTAACGACGGCAATTAGTGAATTTATCGCCTTGAATCCAAACTTTAGTAAGTCTGTTAGCGTGTCACCTGAAAATGCTTTCGATAAGTTGGAATTTGCCACCGATGGCACCGCCTCTAAAGCGCTGTTAGAAAACATGGCAGAGCTGGTGGATATGTTCTGTTGTTTGTTTGAGCTTGAAGAAGTCGGGTTGCGTTTAGCCGTTCTGAATCAAGCGATGTGCCCACGTTTCCATTTTGATCAAGTGCCTTGCCGCTTGGTGACAACTTATCATGGTGTTGCGACTCAATGGTTACCAAACGACTTAGTCGACCGTTCTAAGCTAGGGCTAGGGGCTAACGGACAGCCTGATTCTGTTTCAGGCCTGTACAACGACGAATCTGACATCCAGAAAATGGCTAGTGGTGATGTTGCGTTATTAAAAGGGGAGCGTTGGAGTGGCAATGAGAATAGAGGCCTTGTTCACCGTTCACCAGTCACTTCATCTGACGAAACACGATTGCTGTTAACGTTGGACTTTGGTTGATCAACTTTTGACTACTTTGTCCGCAACCTGTTTCTATTCAGACGTTCAACACGTTTAAATACCTTCCTAATGATCTAACGGTATAGCGCGATCTGTGCCGTTATTATTCTCAAACAGAGACACTCATCAGCTGACCATGTTTAGCACATTAATTCAAAATTTAGAGTTTACCATTCTCTAAATCAATGGGTTACGATGCGTGCACTTACTCACATATATCAATATTTCAGTTCCTCATCGGTTTCTTAATTTATTTTAAAGCGTAAAATATATCCCGCTTGCAAACCGCTTTGGCAATCAATTTGTTCGCCACGGTTTATTACTTCCAAATTATAGGTTTCCTATGTTCAAGAAACTCTCGCTTAAAAATAAGCTGGCGATTTCAGCCAGTATGGCCATTATCCTGGGGGGGATTTTGGTCGAGGCATTGTCTTTTCGTGCTTCACTGCAAAGGTTGGATATTGAAGTTGAACAGCGCTTAGAGGGCGCATCGGCTTCGTACAATCAATATGTATCGGATTGGATCTTATCCAAAGAGCGTGCGCTTACTTCTCTTTCGAAAGAGTCCAAACAAGAAAGCTTGGTGACTCATCTAAAACAGGTTCGTGACTCAGCCTCTTTTGATAATGTCTTCTTGGCATTTCCTGATGGTTCGCAAAAGAACGCGAACGGTGTTGTGTTGCCACCGGGCAATGATGATCCACGCGTATGGGGTTGGTACACCAACGCGGTAGCAAACCCTAGTAAGGTGTTCATGGATAACCCTACGGTTGCTGCAGCAACTGGGGCGAACGTTGTTTCATTAGGAACAGCAATGCAACTGCATGGGCAACAGGTTGTGTTGGGTGCTGATGTAGAAATTACAGACATCTTAAACAGTCTAGAGCAGGTGATTCTTCCAGGTGAAGGTTACATGTTCATCGCGACCAATAAAGGCACGGTTTATACGCACCCTGACACCAAGTTACTGAACAAAAACATCAGCTCACTTGGGTTAGATTTTGCGGACGTACAAAAGGCGCTGACTAGCGGTAAAGACACTTCTATCGAGTTGAATGGCAGCGACTATGTTCTGTACGCACGTGCGATTGATGGAACGAGCCTGATTACTGTGAGCGTTGTTAACCATGACTCTCTGGTTGCGCCACTATTTGATGCAGTGATTGGTCAAGTGTTGGTGACGCTACTTGTGGTGATCGTATGTACCATACTGTTTAACCTGTTGTGTACGATTCTATTCCGCCCGTTGAACCACGTTTCTCAAGCACTGGCGCAAATCGCGAATGGTAGTGGTGATTTAACTCAACGCATTCATGTTGAAAACCAAGATGAAGTGGGCGAGTTGGCTCATAACTTCAATACCTTTGTTGGAAGCTTACAGCAGTTGATTGGCCATATCCGTGGGCAGTCAGAACAGCTAAACAGCCAGTCAGAGCAAAGTGCTCAGCGTGCGAACCGTTCGGTGGATGAGCTTAATCATCAGCAGCAAGAAATCACTATGGTCGCGACGGCCGTAACTGAAATGGCGAGCGCCACGCAAGAGATAGCATCGCATGCCGAGCAAACAGCAAAAGCGGCGCAAGATTCAGCGACAAGCACTAACAGTGGTCACGCTCTGGTTGTGGATACCAAAGGTTCAATCAATAACCTAGCCAATGAAGTTAATGAAGCGGGTAGTGTGATTAGCGAACTTAACAAGCATGCTCAAGAGATCTCGACTGTACTCGCAACGATTCAAGGCATTGCAGAACAAACCAACTTACTTGCTTTGAATGCAGCGATTGAAGCGGCTCGTGCTGGTGAACAAGGTCGTGGATTTGCTGTGGTAGCGGATGAAGTACGTGTGCTTTCACAGCGTACCCACTCTTCAACGGAAGAGATCAAATCAACAATTGATATCCTGCAGCGTACAACGGCGCAAGCGGTAGAGCTGATGGAGAGCAGTTCTAAGTTGGCAATACATTCAGTAGAAGATGCCGATCGAGCTTCGCATGCGCTTGAAGAGATCAACACGGCGGTTGCTTTGATCAGCGATATGGCGACTCAAATCGCGACGGCTGCTGAAGAGCAAACACATGTGACGGGTGAAATTACCCAGAACGTGACGACCATTAAAGATGTTACCGACCACCTAGTTGTGGGCGCACAGGACAGCTTAACTGAGTCGAACGAACTTAAGAGCCAAGCCGCTGGCTTAAGTGACAAAGTGGCGACTTTTAAGCTTGCTTAACAGGTTCGCTCACTGATGCCTGATCAGTGAGTGCACGTTAAGCAATAAGCCAAAGCGACGTAGATTACGTCGCTTTTTTTGTATTTGTGAGTAATCGAATTCTTTACTAATCTACTTCTGAAAACTCTTTCAGCGCACTCATTGCAGCTTCTGCTTTGTCTTTTTGAACGAAGATGTGGTCGTGATAGTAGCCCGCAACCACGTTAGCGCTAATGCCGTAAGAGCCAAGCTTTGTCGCAAACGCCGCCGTTAATCCAACCGCTTCAAGGCTCGAATGTACCGATAAAGTGATAAGGCTAAATACACCGTCGAAGTTTAGCTGAGCTTTGGTCGCAACGTCTTCTTCCAGAACCAGCGTTAAACCTTCTTTCTCACGAAAAGTTGAGATTGGATTGAGCTGAACATAGTCTGTTAACGCTCCGTCGACAGTACAGAAAACATAGTTGCCTTCAATGAGTTCTGGTGACATGGACTTTAACAAAATGTCTAAATCGGTAATGGCAGTCATAGTCAGTTTCCCTGCGTTAATAAGCTAATTGATGATGTATGCAGTCACGATAGAAGCAACTGACAGTTAAGTAAAATTAATGATTTTAATTCTGCATCAGTTTTACTAATGGCAAGTTTTCCTCCTTAGTGATGGCATCGTACTTCTACCAACTTGTCGATTGTTCCATCTCGTCAGATAAATGGTCGATAAAGGCTCTTAACAGCGGTGTGACTTGTTTACGCGTTCCATAAATAGCATGAACACCGAGCGTTTTAGGTTGCCATTCAGAAAGCAGTGGCACTAATAGACCATCACGCATCAAGGTTTCCACTGAAGGGAAGGGCAGTAAACAGATACCGTTGCCTTTGAGTGTGGCAGAAAGCAGAACCTCTGAGGTGTTTGCACTGATATTCCCTTTAATCGGAACCGATTCGAGCCCATTGGGGCCATTGAACGTCCAAGCGGTTTTGCCAAAGTAACTGAACGATAAACAGTTGTGGTGCGCTAGATCTTGGGCTTCTGTGGGTGTGCCTTTCTCTTTTAGATATTGAGGCGATGCGCAAATCACGGAGCGGCATTCACCGATCTGCTTCGCGACAATATTGGGCGTCAGTTCGTTGGTTATGCGAATGGCCAAATCGATGCGTGACTCAACCAGGTTGACGGTCTGATCAGTCGAGATAATGTCGATAGAAACCTCTGGCCATTTGGCGATGAAGCGACTAATTGATTCCATCAAGAAGCTATCGACAATCGAGTAGCTCGCAGTAATACGCAGCTGACCTTTTAAATGCTCTCGGTTTTGGTTTCTGATCCCAGCTAGGGATGTTTCCAGTGCCAAAAGTTCTCTGGCGACCTCAAGTGTTTCTTTACCTGCGCTGGTTAAACTCAAGCTTCGTGTTGTTCTGTGAAGCAAGCGTGTGTCCATCCATGCTTCTAACTCACCCAAATAACGAGTGACCTTGGTTCGTGAGAGATCAAGGTGCTCTGCCGCTGCGCTTAAACTGCCACGTTCCACTATGGTGACAAAGACATTCATTGCCTCGAGTTTATCCATTGTTTTATTGCCTAGAGAATTAAACCGACCTCAGTATATGTCCGAAAACTGCAACAGTTAAAGTTAATTTGATGTCTATTTCATCTAAAAACAATCAAATAAGATATTTGGACATTCAGCGAGTTGGCAGGTGTTCAACTCCAAATATCGGAATAAAGCCATGAATACGTTATCGAAAACCCTGTTATCAAAAAGCATGCTTTTAGGAACCATAAGCCTAGGAACCGTGCTGGCATCAAGTGTTGCGCTAGCGACAGAACTGAACATTACTCACTATAACCCCGGCGAGAACGCGATATTCCCGGCAAGCTCGGTATTGGTCTCGGGTGAGAAAGAAGTGATTCTGTTTGATGCGCAATTTAGTGTGGCTGATGGACAAAATTTGGTGGAGCAAATCAAAGCGACTGGCAAAAAATTATCGATGATTTACATCAGTAGCGGCGACCCAGATTACTACTTTGGTTTGGAACCGATAGTTTCGGCATTTCCTAACGTTAAAGTCGTTGCCAGTGAAGCCGTTGTCGCGCATATCAAACGCACCAAAGATGCAAAGCTTGAATACTGGGGGCCTATATTAGAAGGCAACGCACCCTCTAAGGTGATTGTTCCAATGGTGATGAACGACACAACATTAAGCATCGAAGGTGAAACCATCGAAGTGAAAGAGATAAATACACACCAAGCTTACCTATGGGTTCCGTCTGAAAAAACGGTGTTTGGTGGCGTGTCGGTGTATAGCGGTGTGCATGTATGGATGGCAGATACTGCATCGAAAGAGATTCGTAGCCAGTGGTCACAATCGTTGGAGCGTATGAAAGCACTAGAGCCAGAGGTTGTAATTCCGGGTCACTATTTAGGTGAAATGCCAACAGGAATAAATGCAGTTCACTTCACGAAGGATTATGTGGCTGATATTGAAAAAGCGTTGGCGAGCAAAAGTAATCCAACATCGGTCGAGATCAGTGATTACATGAAGAAAGCCTACCCGAAATTTGAGGCTACGGAAGGCGATTTAGAACTTGGCGCGAAAGTGCTAAGCGGCGAGATGGCTTGGCACTAGAGTTGATTATCTCGGTTGTGTCCCAGAACAGTCTGAAGATTGTATGCTAGATTTATTGGTGATACACAACTGGAGATATCGATGATCTGGCTTTCAGTGAAAGTACTACAGATTGGACTTGTCTATGGATACAGGAAGTATCAAAAAACGAAAAGAGCTCCAGCTTAGGAGCTCTTTTTTTGTTTCGGAGAGACGACTTTCTATTTCAAGTGAGAAAGAAAATCAGCATTTACCCGGTTTACTGTTAGTAGTCAGATTAGCCTAGTAGCCAGATCCGCCCTGCAACTCAATATCACCAATAAGCGAAAGTATGTTGAAAATATAACCCATTACTCCTCACATCGGCGCTCGTATTCACGAACTAGAGCTTTCTACATGCAGTGCTGATGAACTCGATAAGGTGTATCAGGCACTTATTGCCCATCAAGTGATCTTTCTCGACGGGCAGACTTTGTCTCCAGAACAACACTTGATGATTGCACAGCGCTTTGGAACGTTAGAACCTGCACATCCTTTCTTCCCTCACGTGGAAAGTGCGCCACAGGTGAGTGTGATTGAAACAACCCGTGGCAATGCGCCAAAGGAAAGTTATTGGCATACCGACTTAACGTGGCGCAGCTTGCCGTCGAAAGCTTCCCTGTTGCATGCTCAACACATTCCAAGCATTGGTGGTGACACTATCTGGTGTTCTATGACTGCGGTTTTTGAATCTCTACATGAAGATATGAAAGCTAAGTTGAGAGGGTTGTCGGCGACTCATTCGCTTGTGGCCTTTGAAGGTATAGAATCAGAAGACATTGATCTCGATTGGCACAAATCCTTGATTAAAACAGCACAGGAGAATCCGCCAGTGGTTCACTCTGTTGTTCAAGTTCATCCTGAAACGGATAAAGAAACGCTCTGTATCAATGAACAGTTTACTCGTTATATCAACGAACTCGACCGCAAAGAGAGTGATGTTTTACTCAGCCAACTGTTTGAAATTGCGAGGCGCCCTGAGTTTCAAGTTCGTTTCAAATGGGACAACGGCTCAATGGCGATCTGGGATAACAGGGTAACGCAACATTACGCAGTGATAGATTACGGGGATACTCCAAGAAAAATGCATCGAGTAACAGTGACATAGCAGTAAGCTGAACACAGTTATCAAAAGAACACCGCGCATGCCCATCCCTGAACCAAGCACTCGTACTTAAATTTAAGCGTCAGCAGGGTGCATCATTCATCTACGCTTAATAATAAAAACAAATGCGTTGGTACATATTTGATTGAAACCTCACTGCTCGGACGTGATGTGTAATATAATCGGCGCCAAAATATAAGTATAAAAACCAAATCATAGAATTAATAAACGTCAGGGCTTAGAGAGCAAAGTATTTCGTATGAACGCGATTCGTAAAGTTTACCAGTACGCAGAACCGAATTTAACCCTCGTGGGTTGGATGGGCTTTGTCGGCTTCCCAATTTACTACATTGTGTGGGAGTTTTTGTTCCCGCAACCCTACGAAAACTTAGCGCTTCGCCTGTTTTGCTCGGTATTGTTCTTTGGCATTATATTTCGCAATCGCGTCCCATTTGAATGGCGAAAATACCTTCCGGCTTATTATCAAGTTGCCGTAACTATCTGTTTGCCAGGTTTCTTCTTCTACATGCTGCTAATGAATAATTGGTCCAACGTTTGGGTTATGTCATTCATGTCGGCTATTTTCCTCCATATTTTATTGGTGCACGTGACGAGAGTGATGTTTGCACAAACCTTTGCCGGTATTGGGATTGCTACCTTGTGCGCTTGGATTGCACAAGGCTTCTACCTCGAACTCACAATGGATTGGACGCATGTGCCAATCTTTTTGTTTATCTACTTATTCGGCAACTTGTTCTACTTCCGCAATCAGGTGGAACATGAAAACAAGGTGTCATTGGCGAAGTCTTTTGGTGCGGGTATTGCCCATGAGATGCGAAACCCTCTAAGCGGATTACTTACCTCTATTGATGTCATGCAGTCCATATTGCCGAACCCTAAAAGTGGCGATCAAAAAGGGCAATATGCGTTAAGCAATGAAGAAGTGATTCAGTTGCGTGAAGTGGGCGATGAAGCGATGGAGATCATTCATTCCGGTAACGAAACGATAGATCTGTTACTGACTTCAATTGATGAAAACCGAGTCTCTCGATCTACGTTTAAGAAGCATTCAGCGCAAGCGGTGGTTGAGGATGCGATAGACAGTTTCAATTACAAGCGCTCTGCTGATAAATCAGCAATCTCTTTAGACGTACAGAGTAACTTTGATTTCTTGGGTAGCGACACTTTGTTGAAGTACGTGATGTATAACTTGTTCAAGAACGCATTCCACCATCGCAGCCCTGAAGATTTTCATATTCATGTCACCATGTGTAGTGATGAAGTGGCCAATCAAATAATGGTTACCGATAACGGATCAGGCATCTCAAATGATGTGATTCGACGCATTTTTCAGGACTTTTATACTACTGGCCAATCGGGTAATTACGGCTTAGGTTTGCCATTTTGTCAGAAGGTAATGCGCTCGTTTGGTGGTGAAATTAAATGTCAGTCTGAAGTGGATCAATGGACACAGTTCACGATGACTTTTCCGTCTTTGTCTTCCCATTCGGTGAAAGAAATCAAGAATGAACTGACTAAACTTAAGACTGTGCTAATGGTGAGTGACCAGAAAGTTCTCACCAATAAAATGACTGAGGTAGCCCGTTTTATGGGGTTTGAGCTCACGGTGTTGGATGTAGCATCAGCGCTTAAAAATAAGGAATACCAGTTCGAATTCGACTTGATATTCGTTGACATGGAGAGCTTGGATTTAAGAGCAAGTTGCCTCGATAGGGTTGAATCTTTACTTTCATTCACTGAAGCTCGAATCATCTATTTGTATGAACATCACCCAATTAAACGTGTCCGAAACGTTGCTTTTGAACCTATTTGGGTGGAAACACAAGTTTGGCTACTGAATACCAAGGCGACCATCGAACGCTTACTTTTCGACTCCAACTATGTGATGCCATCAGTTTCTGTAAAACCGTTAGAGGCTACCAATAAGCGCACGATCATGGTGGTCGATGATAACGAATCTCTGCGCCGATTTACCGCGATGTTATTGGAAAAGCAGGGTTTTGATGTCGTACAGAAAGAAGATGGGCAACAAGCCTTAGACGCGTTGGATAGCGATGATATTGATTTAATTCTGATGGATATCGAGATGCCAATCATGGACGGTGTTGAAGCTTCTCGTCGAATTCGAAGCGCTAACAAAGCATACTCTTCAGTGCCAATTATTGCTCACACGGGTGACAGCTCGCCAGTCACTTTAGAGAAAATGGAATCGTCAGGCATGTCAGACTTTATTGTTAAACCTGCCGATAAAAACCGACTGTTTGATAAAATTGCTCACTGGATTTAGCGGGTGTAATAGTCTGAAGTTCACGGCCATTGGGTAGACATAGATTCAAGAAAGAGCTCAGCGAATTGCTGGGCTCTTTTTGTATCGCGACATGATAGCGTCCATTCAGTCCTGCCGTTGGTGTTGGTTATAAATATGGTTTGAACAAGGTTACACGAACTCTAACTCGGGGTGATGGTACGCTTCGTGACAAACCGTGAGCACATGGTCAATGTCTCTTGGTGTCATATCGGCATTCACTGAAAAACGGATGATGTTTTTGTTCTTGCCAGTCGCAGGGCGGCAGAATACTGCACCGAACACATCACGCTGCTCTAGGAAGTCACGCACACGTTCAGTGTTTCTTTCATTGCCGCACTCTAGCGCTACAATTTGAGACTCACTGCGGATATTAAAGCCAATTCGCTTTAGCCCCGTAGTCAGCGATTTTGCCCGATTGAATAAGGCTTCTCGTTTGTCTTCCGCACCTTTGATCACCTCCAACGTTTTCTCTAAACGAACCACCTCTTGTGGTAACACCGTCGAGCTAAAAATCGCAGGGTACGCGACAAACGGCAAGGTTCTAGACAGTTGTTTAGGACCAAGGATTGCCCCGGCGCGATAAGCAAAGGTTTTTGCCAAGCTAACGGTGATGAAGTCTACTTGGTTGGTGAGCCCTAATGCTTGTACTAAGCCTGCACCATTTTCTCCATGTGTACCCAGTGAATGGGATTCATCAACGACGACCGCACAATCAAACTCTTGCGCCATTTCGTAGATGTCGCGTAGTGGGGCAATGGTGCCTATTGTGCTGTAAACAGAGTCGACAACAATGACACCTGAGCCGTGGCGCTCTAACTGTTTGCGTAGGTGATTCATATTGTTATGCATAAACGGATGGGCAACTGCGCCGGCAGCCCGAATCCCTTCCCATAGCGACATGTGTGCAAGGAAATCAATATACACAGGTGTGCCCGGTGGGCAGATGGTTTGCAATAGCCCAATATTGGCCGCCCAGCCCGATTGAGAAAGCAAACAGCTCTCCATTCCAACATAGTTCGCAAGCTCAGTTTCGAACGCAGGTTTAGACTGATCATCTTGTAAGAAAATGGCAGACATCACCACGTTGTCATCGTGCTCACAGATCGCCGCTTGATGGGCTTGTTGGATCTGTTTGTTGTGTGACAGCGCTAAGTAATCATTGCTCTGCATCACAACGGAATTACGCTGGGGGCGTTTACCCAATACTAAATGCTTCTGGCTTTGGTTCTGGGTAATTAGGTCTTGAATATAGAAGTTCAAGCGTTCTTCGATAAAGGAAGGTAGTGGTTTGGTTTTTGTTTTATCACTCATAATAGTTCTCTTCAAATACAGGAAAACGCCAGCGCTGACGGCTGTATATTGACGATTAAAAGTGAGGTGTCATTAGCCAAGTTGCATATTTTTGTGCGTGCTTGCAAACTCAGTATTTAAGGGTTTTGAGGCGAGTGATTTTCCTTACGGTTCGGGGCTTTAACCTAGTTCAGATGGGAATAATAGCCTTCTTTTTTATGATAAAAGGCTATTAAAATTCGGTGTTCGAAGGCATTTAAAAAAGCGGATTTTGAAAGGCTACGTGCTACGTGCTACGTGCTGTTAGCTGTGAATATGGATAAGCTCGATTAAGGCATCCAATTGCTGCTTGGCTCCACCCTCTAACGAATACCCAATATTGATGCGTAAGCAATTGCTGTAAAGGTCGAGAGTGCTGAACAGGTGTCCAAGCCTAATATCAATGTTCTGGTCGGCAACTGCCTGAGCAAAGGTTGCTTGGTTTAAGTTTGGGATTTGCAGCCAAAGCACCATGCCACCTTGTGGATTACTTATCTTCACATCTTGAGGAAGGTGCTGAGCCAAATAACTTAGGTATTGTTGGCGCAAAGACAAGATCTGAGTGCATCTTCTCCTCACGTGCTTAGCGTATTGACCAGATCCAATAAAGTCAGCAACCGCAAGCTGAGTGGGCAGGGCAACGCCGTAGCTCGCAGCTGAGAACTGAGCCTTGTATTCGTTGATAAACCTGCCCGGCAAGCACCATCCTAAACGGTAACTCGGTGACAAACTTTTCGATACTGATCCACACCATAAGACAAAACCGCCTTTGTCGTAGTATTTCGCGGGGAGCGGCGTGTGTGAGGAGTAGGACAGTTCCAGATACACATCATCTTCAATGATCGGCACTCGATAGTGATTCGCTAATTCAGCCAGTTTCTGCTTTTGAGTGGCTGACATGTTGATCCCTTGAGGGTTCATATGAGAGGTACAAAAGATCGCGGCATCGACTTGTTTATTTTTCAAATGCGCTTCCAGTTGTTGCAAGTCGACACCATCATCTAGAGACGGGATCTCGATGATTTTTCGCGACATTTGTCCGAGCAATTCCAGAATACCGTTGAAACATGGCGAGCTAATAGCGATGGTGTCGCCTTCTTTAGTGCAAGATTCAAGTGCGGCCTTAATCGCAGACATACAGCCAGCCGTAATCACCATCTCTTCAGGTGAAAAGTGCACATCGAGCTTGGCAAAATGAGTGGATAATGCCTGTCGTAAAATCGGCTCGCCTTGTGTATCTGGGTAATGGTTGAGCCTACTTCCCATCCGTTTAATAGCGCGACGAAAACTTCGTTCCAATTCTACGATCGACTGCTCATCATTGGTGGTGCTCGAAACCCCTAAAGGTCCGCTGATTGAGTTGTGGGTCGAAGAGGTTTGCTTAACACTCGATATCTTACTCTCAAACTGTGCCCACTCTGGGGTTGAGTGAGCAGGTTTATGAGGAGAAACAAATATCCCGCTTGCGGTCGAGAATGAATCCAACCTTGTGATTCCAGTTTTTGGTAGCAGCTCACCACGGTCGACATGCTGATCGCCTGTTGCTTGGCGCTACTTAGTCAGTTATGGCTTTGTGTTCGGTGTGGGTATCTGGGGTATGGCTTCATGGTCGATCACTGCTGGTTTATCGTCTGGGCTTTCATCGGTCTTGCTTTCAACCAACGTATTAATCGGCATGGCGGTTGGCGTGTGGTTGTTCAAGGAGAGTGCTTCTATTCGTAAATTATTGGGTGCGATGCTAGCTATGTGTGCATTGGCGGTATTGGTATCTGCAGCTACGGGTAATGTCACCGTTAATGGCGTGATCTTGATTATGATTGCGGCGTGCAGTTGGACCTTGATGGGCGTGATTGTTAAGGCATCGAAAACCACTCAAGCTTTTGCGTTCAATGTCTGGGGGATGCTGTTTGCTCCAGTGCCATTAGTGTTATTTTCCGTGATGTTACACGGTGACCAAATAATCTGCCAGGGCATCGAACAATGGGATTGGAACACGACGATTGCGGTGCTGTTTCAAGCTTACCCAACCACGCTATTTGGTTATTGGGTATGGAATAAGCTGCTAATCCAATACCCTTTAAGCACGACCGCGCCGTTAACCTTGTTAGTGCCTATCTTCGCATTGATTAGCGGTTACTTTATGTATGATGAGGTGCTGTCTGTGGCTCAGGTTGTTGCATCAATACTGTTTCTTGTCGGGATTGGTTTGATTGTGAAACCTGCGAATGTAACGAATACCAAAGCGACACAAACACTTGCTGAACAAAAATGATTGAAGAAAGCTGATATTGCATGAGCAGCTTTGAATGACAAATAAGACCTCGCACTTGTGAGGTCTTATTCTATGTCGAAGAAGTGAAGTTATTTAAATAACCAACTTACTAAGCAATCAACTAACCATACACGCAAGTAACTGGCTCTCAAGATCATATTCTATTTCTAGACCGATCATTTCTATTCTGATTTCGATACACTCATCGAGTTCTGATTCCGTCAAGCCATCCTCTGTTAAGTTGTAACCGAAAACCTCAAAGGAACATAGGCTTTTATAAGTGAATTCGAATTAAATTCTGAAATGATACAAACCTTATATTTAATAACGCTTATTTAGTAACCTTTGTTGAGTCCCATATCAAATCAAGTGGCTGATTTTATTGGGTATCGGAGAAAAGTCTCAAAAATTATTATTTAGTTCGCTAAAGTTTTAAATTCTATTAATGGTTGTTTGTATGGGATATAACTCCATTTCGTTACTGTTGAGTAGATGGTTTTTAGCTATATATGTGAAATTTGAAGCGAGTTATCTTTCTGATTTGAAAGAATAATTAAATAGTTAAGATAAAAAAGTTGGCGAAAATCAGAAGCTTGGCATACACTTTCCTTGTAAATGACCTTATCTCATTGATTGAATAGGGTAAATGCTTTGGCGCTACTGGCGATGGTAGCAATGTTTAACATAGCTTTGAGGAAAGTTTTATGGCACTCACGAAGGCCGATTTGGCTGAGAACCTGTTTGAGACACTCGGATACAGCAAGCGGGATGCCAAGGAAACGGTGGAAGTGTTTTTCGAAGAAGTTCGTAAAGCGCTCGAAAATGGCGAACAGGTAAAACTGTCTGGTTTTGGTAATTTTGATCTTCGCGAGAAAAACGAGCGACCTGGTCGTAACCCGAAAACTGGTGAAGACATTCCAATTTCTGCTCGACGTGTTGTTACTTTTAGACCGGGACAAAAACTAAAGGCCCGTGTCGAAAATATTAAAATCGAGAAGTAGCCAAGCAATAGACCACGCCTAGCGTGGTCTTTTTGTATCTGCATAGAGTTTAAGCTAAACGCATTTCTTTAATTTTTAGTAACCTTTCTCAAACTCCATCTATTTACTGTCCGGTAAGAACTTGCTTTAGATGCGAAAACAGAGGCTAGGCCTCTGACTTTGAATCTTCACTCTAAAGGGCTTGTTGAACCTTACTTGCGATGTCTTCAGACACCCAAGGCTTCCATACCTGTGGTGAGCTTTCTAGAAAGTAATACATGGCTTCTTCGGCGTCGGCTTGGTTGTCTTCCATCCAGGCCAGCAACTCACTCATTTGTTTATTGGTAAAACCACGCTTTTCAAAGTATTGGTAGGCAAGAGGTTCGTTATTAGCAAAGGCTTCTGTGGTGATTGTGTGAACCGGTGCTGGTGGATACATGGTCACTTTAGGAGATTCACAATCAGGTTGTGTCGTACAGTTACGGAATTCCTCAATGTCAGTACCACTTCCGAAATCAACCTTCACCATTTCATACTTACCTAGCACAGGCGTAGGCGACCAGTAATATCCAAACCATGCTTTTTTGCGTTCGTAAGCTTTCGCTATCGTACCTGCTAAAGCGGCGCCTGAGCCGGGATCAACCATTTCAAAATTGTGATCTTCTAACTTAAGCGCATCGAACAGGTGACCGGAGGTAATCTGACAAGTCCAACCCGCAGGGCAGCTATAAAACGCAAACTTCTCATCATCTTCTGGGTGTTCAAACAGCTTTGCGTTTTTAATCACACCTTCAATGGTTGTAAGCTCTGGGTACTGTTCAACAAGGTAGTTTGGTACCCAGAAACCTTCTTCACCGC